>JAHWKY010000004.1 GCA_019347575.1 Actinomycetota bacterium
CAGCAGCGTGCCAGCTCATCCGGATGAACAGCGGCCCGTAGTGGCCGTAGTCGGCGGGCCACCAGTCCTGCGACGTCGTCATGACCTCGAAGACGTCCCGCTTCAGCGCTTCGACGTTGAGGTCCTCGAACTCCTCGGCGTAGTCGTAGTCCTCGCCCATGGGGTTGGCCCGGTGCGAGTGCTGGTGGAGCACCTGAAGGGCAAGCTGGTCGGGCCACCAGTCCCGGTTCGACCTGGGCCGGGTCCGCTCAGGCTCCGGGGCGGGGATGACGGGGTTCTCGCTCTCAGACACGTCGACCCTTCTCCTCTCGCGATCTCCACTTCACTGCTGGTGCATCGCACCCGCGAACGATGCGATGTAGCAGCATCGATGTCAGTCTAGTGGGGCCGAGTTGCTCGACCTGGATCCGTCCGGGAGGATGCTGGGTCACCACCCCCTGGAGGAGCCACGTGCGCGTCCTGATCGTGTCCGAGGATCCCGCCGTGCGCTCACGCGCGGCGACCGCGCTGCACCTGCACGGGGAGGCGGACGTCGTCCACGCCAGTGGGGCCGAGGAGGCGCACGCCCTGGTCACGGCAGGCTCGTTCGACGTGATCGTGATGGACGGCGACCTGTCGCCCGAGGGCGGGTTCTCGGTGCTGTACGAGATCCGTGCTCAGGGCGAGCTCCGCGGGGAACTCACCCCGCCGGCCGTGGTGATGGCGGGGCGAGCCGATGACCGGTGGTTGGGAGACTGGGCGGGCGCCAACGTCGTGCTGGTCAAGCCGGTGGACCCCTTCGTGCTCGCGGCGCGGGTCGCGGAACTCGTCGGCGCGGCACCGGCTCCCGCGGATGCTGGCGACGAGTCCGGAGGGGAGGTCCGGGCCGCACGCCACGACGGCATCGCGCCCGGCACCTGACGACGACCCTCAACGCTCGAGCAGGCGCGCCATCGTGTCGGCGACGTCGTCCGGAGGGACCCCTAGCTTGCGTGCGATGCGCTTGCGCGTGGCGTACACGTTGCTCCGGGACACACCCAACTCGTCGGCTAGCTCGCGGGCGCCGCGCCCCCACCCGAGCTGCTCGGCGACGTAGCGCTGCTTGTCGGTGAGCCGCGACAGGCGTGTCAGCTCCTCGTCCGTCGGAGCGTGCTGACCGCCCTGCGGCTGCGGGGCGCGCTCGATCTTGGACCAGCGGACACCGCCCTCGCCGGTGCGGCCCGAATCCAGCTCGGCCAGGCGCTGCAGCAACGTCCGGACGCGTTCACGGCGACGGTCACGTTCCTCGTCGTCCGGCTCCGTGAGGCTCTCCTCGACCGCTCGGAGCAACGTCGCCATCTCGAACGGCTTGGTGACGTAGCGGATCGCTCCTTGGAGGTGACCGCGGATGAAGTCGCGCTCCTGGCTGAGCGCGGTCAGCATGACGACGGGGATGTCCTGTGTGGCGTCGTGCTCCTTGAGCGATCGCAGCACCTGCCAGCCGTCGAGGACGGGCATCATCACGTCGAGCAGGACCAGGTCGGGGGGGTCGCTGCGGATGCTCGCCAGCGCCTCCGCCCCGTCCGCCGCCGTGTCGACGGTGTACCCCGCGAGCTCGAGGTTGATCCGGACGAGCTGGGACAGGTCGTCCTCGTCCTCCACGACGAGGACGCGTTCGCCGTCGCCCTGCGAGGGTGCTGGCCCCATGTACCTCTCTCCGCTGCCCGGATCGCAGCCGGGTTCCGTGCGTACCGTAGTGTGCAGCCTCATCCCGAGGTTGGAGGCGTTCCTGTGGGATCGGCCGAGGTCGTGTGGGGCGACGTGCTCGAGGGCCTGCTCGACGGTCACGATCTGAGCGAGGAGCAGGCCGAAGCGGTGCTGGGCGCGATCATGGCGGGCGAGGCCGAGCCGTCGCAGGCAGCCGGCTTCCTCGTGGCACTGCGCGCCAAGGGCGAGACCGCGGCCGAGCTGGCCGGCCTGGTCCGGGCGATGGTGGCGGCGGCGGTGCCGCTGGAGGTCTCCGGCCCCTTGGTGGACACCTGCGGCACGGGTGGTGACCGGGCGGGGACCTTCAACATCTCCACGGTGTCGGCCGTGGTGGTCGCGGCCGCCGGGGCGCGGGTGGCCAAGCACGGCAACCGAGCGGCATCGAGTGCCTGCGGATCGGCTGACCTGGTGGAGGCGTGGGGGATCGACCTCGAACTGCCCCCTGCTGCCGTCGCCACGACGATCGAGGAGCTCGGTATCGGGTTCCTCTACGCGCGGTCGTTCCACCCCGCGATGCGCCACGTCGGTCCCATCCGTCAGCAACTCGGCATCCGCACGGTGTTCAACGTCCTCGGCCCGCTGTGCAACCCGGCTCACGCCGAGCGGCAGGTCGTCGGGGTCGCCGACGCGGCCCTCGCCCCGGTGATGGCCGAGGCACTGGCCCGGCTCGGTCGACGGGCGATGGTCTTCCGGGGTTCCGACGGGCTCGACGAGCTGACGACCACCGGCCCCAGTGACGTGTGGGATGTGCGGGACGGCGAGGTCACACCGGGCACGATCACCCCGGACGAGCTCGATCTGCCCCGCGTGCGCCCCGAGGATCTGCTCGGGGGGGACCTCGACACGAACGTCCGGATCGCCGAGCGGGTGCTGGCTGGCGAGCCGGGACCCGCTGCCGACGCGGTGGCCCTCAACGCCGCGGCGGCGCTCGTCGTGGCCGACGTCGTCTCCGACCTCGCCGCAGGCGTGGCCCGCGCTCGAGAGGTGCTGTCCTCGGGAGCGGCCATGGAGCTGCGCGACCGGTGGGTGGCGCGAGTCCGCGAGCTGCAGGGCGAGGAGATGGTGGACGGTGACTGATCGGCACCGCATCGACCCCGCGACGCGCCCCTACGACCCGGCGGAGCTGGCGCGCAAACCGGAGGTCGAACCCGGTGACTTCTTCTCGATCGACCTGCGTGTCGGGCGTGTGGTCGCGGTCGAGCAGTTCCCGGAGGCGCGCAAGCCGGCGTGGAGGATCCGGGTCGACTTCGGACCGGTCGTCGGCGAACTGGCCTCCAGCGCCCAGATCACCAACTACTCGGCTGACGAGTTGAACGGACGGCTCGTCGCGGCCGCGATAAACCTGGGGGAGAAGCGCATCGCCGGCTTCGTGAGCCAGTTCCTGGTCCTCGGGGCGCTCGAGCCCGACGGCACCGTCCGGCTGCTCGAGATCCCCGAAGACGTCGTGCCCGGATCGCCGATCGCCTGACGTGGAACTCCGGCCCCCCGGGCCGCGTCCCACCCACCAGGCAGCGATCGATCGGGAGTCGGATCATGCGGCGGATGTTGGCAGGAGCGACCGTGGTCGTCCTCGCGGCGGGGGTGGCGCAGGTGGTGACGCAGGAGCCGGCGCCGCTGGAACCCGGTCCGGCACCGATCGCGGTCGGACACGCTGCCGCGCTGCGGACCTTCGAGGCCTGCGATGACGCGCTCGCGCACATCCGCGCGGAGGCGGCCGATCGCGTCGGACCGTGGGGCCTCGAGGGCCAGTACTGGGCGTTGGCCGACGGCCAGGCGGTCGCCGCCGAAGGCGATGCCACCAGTGGCGCGGGCCTCGACGACGCTGCAGCCCCGGCGGCACGCGTCGCGGGAGCGGACTACTCCACGACCAACGTCCAGGAGGTCGGGGTCGACGAGCCCGATCTGGTGAAGACCGATGGGTCCTACCTGTACACGGTCGTGCAGGGACGTCTGCGCGTCCTCGACGTGCGGGGGGCGGACCCCGCGGTTGTGCACGACGAGCCGCTCGGCAACTCGTGGGATCACCAGCTGCTGCTCGATGGCGATCGGCTGCTGGTCCTCAGCTCACGATCAGGCGTCTTCGCCGGCCGGGAGGCGCCCGTGGACCAGCCGATGTCGGACGTCGCCTTCACGCCGGTCCACGATCTCGGGACCGCCACCGCGACCCTCTACGACGTCAGTGATCCGGCCGCCCCGCACGAGATCGAACGCCTCGACGTGGAGGGTTGGCGCGTCGCCGCTCGGATGATCGACGGGGTGGCACGGCTGGTCGTGCGCGCGGACCCGGCCGGCATGCCCTGGGCGTTCCCGATGGAGGGCGGGCCAGAGCAGGAGCGGGCCGCGTTGGCGGCCAACCGTGAGCTCGTGATGCGTTCGACCCTGAGTGACTGGCTACCAGCGGCGGTCCACACCGATCGCACCGGCGCGACACCTCTCGTCAGCCGGGAACCGATCGTCCCCTGCGACCGTATCCACACGCCGGTCGAGTTCTCGGGGTTCGGATCGCTGTCGGTGCTGACGCTCGACCTCGCGGGCGGGTGGGACGATGCCGAGGCCGCCACCGTCCTCGCCGGAGGCGACACTGTCTACGCCTCGGCGACGTCGCTGTACGTCGCCACCAACCGGTGGATCGAGCAAGCCGCCGACGGGCAGATGGGGGACGGGGCCGACGACGCCATCTGGAGGCCGTGGGTTCCGGGAGCGACGCAGACGGACCTGCACGTGTTCGACATCGCCGACGCGTCGGGTGCGACCTACCTCGGGTCCGGCTCGGTGCCCGGTCAGCTGCTGAACCAGTTCTCGATGTCGGAGCACGACGGGTACCTGCGCGTCGCCACCACCGTGGAGGCCACCCCGGAGCGCCCCAGCCAGAGCGCGGTCCGGGTGCTCGAACTGCGTGGCGATCGCCTCGCCGAGGTCGGGTCCGTCGGTGGTCTGGGACTCGATGAGCGCATCTACGCGGTCCGCTACCTCGGCGACGTCGCGTACGTCGTCACGTTCCGCGAGACCGATCCCCTCTACACCGTCGACCTGTCCGACCCCACGGCCCCGCACGTCCGCGGCGAGCTGAAGATCCTGGGCTACTCGGCTTACCTGCACCCGGTCGGGGACGGCCTGCTGCTGGGCATCGGTCAGGACGCGACCGAGCAGGGGCAGACGCTCGGGACCCAGGTCTCGCTGTTCGACGTCAGCGATCTCGACGCGCCCCGCCGCGTCGCGAACACGACCGTGCAGCAGGGCTACTCCGACGCGGAGTACGACCACCACGCGTTCCTGTGGTGGGCGCCCACCGGGATGGCGATGCTGCCGGTCAGCATCTGGAGCGATACGGGATCGTGGTCAGGCGCCATCGGTTTGCGTGTGGACACCGGGGCGCGCACGCTCGACCGCGTCGGCCAGGTCAGCCACGACAGCATCCTGAACGGGGCGGTGGCGCAATCCGACCCGGCTGCGGACCCTGCTGCGCTGGAGGAAGCCAGGGTCGCTCTCGCCGAGGGTTGGGTCCCACCGATCGTACGCTCGGTCGTGATCGACGGGTCGGTGTACACGTTCAGCGAGATCGGCCTCGTCGTCGCCGATCTCGACACCCTCGAGGTGGAGTCGTCGCTGGCGTGGTGAGCGGTCTCACGCCCCGCGGCGTGCCACCTTCGTCCCGCTGAGCACCTGCCGGTCACGCCGTACGGCACGCTCGACGTGGCGGGCCTCGCGCCGGGTGATCGCGAGGGCGGCGCCGCCCGCCACGGGTTCGGCGTACGTCCCGTCGGACCAGAGCACGACCGCCCCGTCGTCGAGCCACGACCGCACGAGACGCAGCTCGGCGACGGCGTCGGGACCGATCGGTCCGGGACCGGGGGGCGGGTGGGGGAGCGCACCCAACCGTAGGCGCAGCTCGTCCACGTGCGGCAGGGTCGCGGCGACCTCGGTTGCGACGAGTCGCCCCTGCCGGATCAGCGCGATCTCCCAGCCTTCCTCCGAGGGACACGCTGCGAGGAGCTCGGGCACCCGCGCCAGGCTGTCCAGCCGGCGCGCTTCGCGCAGCAGCGTCGCCGCGGTGTGCAGGCGTGCGCGCACGCCGGCTGCCCGCTCGAAGCGCCCGGTACGCGCGAGCTGCAGCATCCGGGTCCGCAACGGTCCGAGCAGCGCGTCCACGTCGCCGGTGAGTGCGGACACGTACCGACCGACGGTCGCGCCGTAGTCGTCCACGGACTGCGTGCCGTCGCACGGGGCACCACAGCGCCCGAGCTCCTTCAGCACGCACGCCCCGTGGTCCTGGGCCACCCGGATCCGCATCGTGCACTGCCGCAACGGGATGGCCTCGTGCACCGCCTCGACGAACTCCTCAGCGGTTCGTCGCGACGCCACCGGACCGAGGTAGTGCGCCCCGTCGTCACGCGGCTGGGTCACGATGGACAGCCGCGGGAAGCGCTCGCGGGTCAGCTTGACGAACACGGCCCGCTGGGGGTGACGTGACCTGCGGTTGAAGCGCGGTCGCTCGTCCTGGATGGCCCGCACCTCACGCACCTGCGCCTCGAGGTCGGTCGGAGCGAGGTCCCACTCGACCCGCGCCGTCAGCCGCACCATGTCGGCGATCCGTCGGCGCCGGTCCTGGCCGAAGTAGCGACGGAGACGCTGGCGCAGGTTCCTGGCCTTGCCCACGTAGAGCGTCTCGCCGCGCTCGTCGAGGAAGCGGTACACGCCAGCCGCATCCGGTGCGGACCTGACGAGGTCCACCTTCCGGAACAGCGGGTCGGACGTCGAGCGGCAGTAGTCGAGCAGGTCCTCGAGCGTGACGACCCCGAGGCTCCCGGTGCGCTCGAGCAGGCCGTGGAGGACGTCGACGGTGGCACGCGCATCGGCCAGCGCCCGATGCTCGGGTGTGAAGCGGCTGCGGAGGTGGCGAGCCAGGGTGCTCAGACGGCAGTCGCGAACCTCGCCGCCCAGAGCCCGGCGGGCCAACCGTGCGGTGTCCACGACCGTGTTGGTCAACCGAGGCCGTCCGCTGCGTGCCAGCTCGTGGTCCAGGAAGCCGACGTCGAAGCCGGCGTTGTGCGCGACCAGGACCCCGTCACGGAGGAACTCGAGCAAGCTGGGCAGGACGGCCTCGATCGGCGGGCTCGAGCGCACCATCGCGTCCGTGATCCCGGTCACGGCCGTGACCGCCGCCGGCACTCGGCGCCCGGGGTGGACCAGGGTGTGGAACTCGCCCAGCACCTCACCAGCACGGACCTTCACCGCCCCGACCTCCGTGATGCGATCGCTCGCCGGTGACAGACCCGTGGTCTCGAGATCCACGACTACGAAGGTGACGTGGATGAGCGCCGGACCGAGGTCCTCGAACGATCGCTGCGTCGCCCCGGCGGTCTCGCCCACCACCGCTGCCCTCCGTTCGCCGTGGCGCGTGTCGGTCGTGCACCAGGAGCGCTGGCCGCTTGAACGTACGTTCCGTACGCTAGCGCGGCGGCGCTGCGGCCGGGCCGCACGATCAGCGGCAGCCCAGCGGAACCACATGCCTGTGGTTCATCGTGGTGGGAGGGTGTGACACAGCGAACTCCGCAGCCGTCGAGATCGAGCAGCCGGGTCAGCAGGTGGCCCCCCGAGCTGTGCGCTCGGAGCACACCCGGCGCCGTTGCCGCGGCGGGATCTACCCGGGAAAGACGACGCCCCGGCGCGGGGGGAGCCGGGGCGTCGAGGTGCGAGGCGAAATCACCGAGGATCTGGAGGGGGAAGCCAGACCTCTCGATGTTGCGGGGAGGACACCGGGACTCGGGCGGGGGGGTCCGAAGCCCGGTGAACTGCAGCTCGGCCGCTACGCGGCATCGTGCTGCTTACGACGGTCGCGTTCCTCGCGTTCGCGACGTCGTAGGTCTCGGATGATGGCGCGGCGTTCGGATTCCTGCATGCCGCCCCAGATGCCGTACATCTCGCGCTCCTGGATCGCGTGCTCGAGGCACTCGCGACGGACAGGGCAGGACTGGCAGAACTCCAGAGCGCGGCGCTGGTCGTCCTCGTCGAGGGAGAAGAACAGATCGATGTCCGCGTCGCGGCAGGCCGCGCGCTCCTGCCAACCACCGCCGGCGTAGGGGTGGTCGACGCCGAAGAGCGTGGGGGAAACGGCCACAGCGGTCCCTTCGTCGGTCGTGGCGCCAGGGTCTGCTCGTCTCCCTCGCGCCGTTCTGGTCCCAACCGGGAGGTGCGCCCTGGACGCTGACGAGCGGCCTGTCGGCTCAGGCTCGTCGAGCGCACGTCGTACCTCCCCGCGGTTCGCTTGCTCACGGTCCGTTCCGGCTCGTCGATGACGGGACGCTACGGTGCCGTCCGCCGCCCGGACCGGCGACACGTGGGAAGCATGGTCGATGCACCCGCTACCCGGTACCGACGGAAGTAGGGGTTCGGTCGCGCCGGCGCGGCCGCCGGTCCGTACGGCCAGGCACAACCCGGCCCTCGGGACCCCCGCAGACGGCCAGGGAGAGGGTCGAACAGCCTCGGAACGGGCAGTTCGGACACCAGGAGGAGCACCATGGCGTTCTCGGATCCGTGTGTGGTGACCTGTGCCATCAGCGGCGCGGTCACCACGAAGCAGCAGCACGACGCGATCCCCTACACCCCGGAGGAGTACGGCAAGGAGGCCCGTGGGGCGCGAGACGCGGGCGCCGCCGTGGTGCACATCCACGCCCGGACCCCCGACGGGACGCCGACCTGGGAGGTGGAGCACTACCGCGCCATCACCGACGCCATCCTCGAGGCCGCCCCCGACATCATCATCAACTACTCGACCGGAGCCGTCGGTGTGCCCCTCGAGACCCGCCTGCGGTTCCTGCGCGAGTTGAAGCCGGAGATGGGCGCGCTCAACATGGGCTCGATGAACTACGCGAAGTGGTCCAACTCGCGCGACGACTTCGTGTTCAACTTCATCTTCGAGAACTCGTTCGACGACATCATGGCGTTCGTCGAGACCATGCACGACAACGACATCCTGCCGGAGATGGAGTGCTTCGACGTCGGCCACGTCGAGTCCATCGAGCCGCTGGTGGCCAAGGGATGGCTGCGCGAACCGATGCAGTTCTCGCTCATCCTGGGGGTCCTCGGCGGTATCCAGGCCGACCCGCGCAACCTCGCGCACCTGGCGTCGCGGGTGCCGCCGGGCTCGAACTGGGAGGTCATCGGCATCAGCCGGGACCAGTGGATGCTGATCGCCGCCGCCGCGTCGCTGGGCGGCAACGTGCGGGCCGGACTCGAGGACAACTTCTACCTGGCGAACGGCGACTTGGCGTCGGGCAACGGGGCGTTGATCGCCCAGGCCGTGTCGATCGTCGAAGCGCAGGGCCGGCGCACCGCCACCCCCAACGAAGCACGCGAGCTGCTGGGTCTTCCGATCCCCGACCGCGCCCGCTGATCCGCACGATCGGCGCCCTCCTCGCCGCGGTGCTCGCGGCGTGCTCTCCAACGGCGCTGCCTGCCGGCTCGCCGACGACCTCGGCGGTCCCGGCGCCGGACCCTGGCTCGCCGGTGCCGATGTCCCCGACGTCGTCTCCGGAACCGCGCGGGACCGAGGTCCGCTACCGCGTCGAGGTGCTCGCGTCGGAGCTCGACCCGGCCGCGGTGACCGCTACGATCGATGCCATCCTGACCGATCCCCGCGGGTGGAGGCGTGCCGGCTTCCTCTTCGTCCTCGCCGATGGTGGGGAGCACGTCATCACGGTCGCGGAGGGCCCCGAGGTCGACGCGCGCTGCGCCCCCTACGACACGGGCGGTCGCTACTCGTGCCAGCTCGGCCCCACCGTCAACCTGAACGCGGACCGCTGGCGGACCGCGACGCCGCAGTGGCCCGGTTCGCTGGAGGACTACCGCGTCATGCTCGTCAACCACGAGGTGGGACACCTGATCGGACTGCACCACCCCAGGCCACAGTGTCCAGGTGCGGGTCTCCCCGCTCCCATCATGGCGCAGCAGTCCACCGAGCTGGGCGAGTGCCTGGCGAACCCCTGGCCGCTGCAGTGGGAGATCGACCTCGCAGCGAGCGGCACGGAGCCGTTCGCACCCGGCTACGAGTCCGACCCGCCGGGGCGGCCCTCACCTCCGCCGGTCACGCGGTGAGCGATCGATCACGCGACGTAGCTGTACACGAGGTAGCCGAGGGTGGCGAGGGTCGGCAGTATCGCGAGCAGGGCCCACCGGGTCCAGGGCGTGAGGACGAGCACGATCCGCGCGACGACGATCCCACCGACGTGCAGACCTGCGCCCACGAGGAGCATCCCGAGCGACCCGAGGAGGTTCGCGTCGCTGAGGCACCACGTCCCGTCGCCGCAGAACTCGGGGTCGACGCCGACGTAGATGCCGAAGAGCAGCGCTATGGCACCGAACCAGGCGGTGATGGCCACCGCCACGGCGGCACCGACCCAGCGCAGCGGCTCGAGCCGCACCTGATCGACGAGTCGCTGCCAGGCCGTCACGGGCGCTGACACCGGGCGCAGTAGGTCGTGCCCCGCTGCGCGACGACGATCTTGCGCATCGGGGTACCGCAGCGACGGCAGGGCAGGCCCTCCTGGCCGTAGGCGTCGAGGAAGTCGGCGTTGCGACCGCTCTCGCCGTTCACCATCCGGTAGTCGCGGAAGGTCGTGCCCTCACGCTCCACCGCCTCGCTCAGCACGGCACGGATGGCGCCGTGGAGCGCCTGGGCTCGTGAGCGTCCGACCCGACGCGACAGCGGGTGGATGCGGGCCCGCCAGAGCGCCTCGTCGGCGTAGATGTTGCCCACCCCCGCGACCAGACGCTGCCCGAGCAGCGCAGCCTTGACCGGTGCTGTCGTCGCGCTGAGCCGGGCCGCGAACGTGTCCGGGTCGAAGTCGTCGGTGAGCGGCTCGGGTCCCAGCGCGGCCAGCGTCGGGATCGAGGCGTGGTCGCCAGCGGGGACCACCGAGACCCTGCCGAAGCGGCGTGGATCACGGAACACCAACGTGCGACCGTCATCGAGATCGAAGGTCGCGCGGGCGTAGGCATCACGGCGGTCGAACGCGAACGAACCCGTCATCCCGAGGTGCAGCACCAGTTCCTGGTCGGGCTCGCCACCGGCGCCAGCCTCGACCAGGGGCAGCAGCAGGAACTTGCCACGTCGCTCGACCGCGATCACGCGGCCCCCGACCGCGTCGTCGACGTCGTTGAAGCGCTGCTGGGGGTGATGGTCCCACCACACATCGACGATCGTCCGGCCCGTCAGCTCGGGAGCGAGCTGACGGCGGACGGATTCGACCTCGGGCAGCTCGGGCACGGGCCGAGCCTAACGAGTGACGTCACCTACGCTCCCGGTGACGCTACGACTCAGAACACTCGGAGCAGACCGTGTCCGATGACCGACCACGTGACGTGCGCCGGTTCGACCGCGACCGCGATGCGGCGGGGCGGCCCGAGAACGCGCGACCGCGCGACCTGCTCGGGCAGCCACTGCCGTACGGGACGGAGCGGACCGATCTGGCGAGGGACTGGGAGTACGACACCGTCGAGGAGGCGCTCGCGACCGGTGTGGAGCTGTGGAACCACGAGCGCTACTTCGAGGCGCACGAGTGCCTCGAGGATGTGTGGCACCGCGCCCTGGACCCCGACCGGCTGTTCTGGCAGGGCGTGATCCAGGTGGCGGTTGCGTGCTGCCACCACCAGCGCGGCAACGCCGACGGCGCGAGCGCGCTGTTCGACCGCGCCGCCGACAAGCTCGAGGCGTACCCGGATGTGCACCACGGCGTGGACGTGGAGCAGCTGCGGGTCTTCGCGCGCGGCGCCGCGGAGGCGGTTCGCCAGGCCGGCTTCACGGTCGAGATCGGCTACCCGGAGTTCCCAGCGATGGACGACGGCCCGTGGTTCGAGCGGGGCGCCGCCGCCACGCCTCTGGGAAGGTCGGATGAACGGCGCACGACGTGAGCGACCTGGCCGCCGGACTCGAGCCGGGTCAGCGCTACCGCTGCGACGGTTGCGGCAACGTGACCCGGTTCGACGTGGTCGAACGGGCTCGCACCCGCCGCTACCACCACGTGGACCTCGCTGGCCACGCTCACACCGAGGAGGAGGAGGAGGTGCTCGAGCGCACGACCGAGTCGGTGACGTGCCGCTGGTGCGGCCGTGACGACGCCATCTCGGTCGAACCCGTGCCGGGGGGAACGGACGGATCGGACATGGACGCGTCGGCCTCGTAGATGCCCGCCGCGGGCCCCCCCGAGGCGGTACCGTGTGTGCATGGAGCCGAGCAGCAGGATCAGGTCCCGTCTCAGCGGGGGGACGGTTGCTTGGATCCTCGCCGTCGCTGGCGCCATCGTGGTCGGCACGATCGTGGTCGCGAGCCGTTCCCGTCGCAGGGCGGCCGATGCTCCGATCGTGGAGGCCGACGTGCCATCCGCATCGCCCTCGGGTGTCGTCGCCAGCGATCGAGAGGAACGACGCCGTGGTACGCCCCACGACCGCGGACGCATGCCAGCGTACGCGCTCGACGTCGAGCGGATCCGGACGCGGGAAGGCATGGAGCCGGTCGTGCAGTACCTGACGTTCATCCAGTCGCAGCGTGGAGACGACTCCACCCTCCTGTTCGTCAGGTACGAAGACATCGATGCCATGGCTGCCATCGAGGGCACCGAGACGGGCGACTTCCTCGAGCGCCTCGATCAGCTCGGTGTCGTGGTGTCCAACAACTGATCGGATGACCACGGCGGTGCCCGTACCGACCGTGGATCTGCTCCTGAGCCTGTCCTCCGATCACTGGGCGACGTTGCAGCGCCACGTCCGTGCGGTCATGCACGAGCTGGAGCCGCCGGAGCTCACGCCGCGCCTGGTCCAGCTGCGCGCGCTGCCGGCCGGTCGGCTCGTTGGTGGGCGCGCACGACGTGATCTGTCGGAGGCACTCGCCCAGGGCGGGGCGCTGTGGACCGCAGCCGTGGGCGCCCTCCGCCACGACCCCGCCGCGGGTGAACTCGTCGAGGTGCTGCGGGGAAGCGAGCAGCCGGAACCGGCGCCCGCGCCCCCACCCCAGGGCGATGTCGCGCCCGATGCAGCGTCCGACGCCCTCCGGCGGCGCGTTCGGGAGGTGCTCGAGGAACGCGACGACGCGCGGCGGCGGTTCGAGGGAGCCGAAGCGCGTGCTCGTGCGGCGGGGGAACGCGTCGCGGCGGGCACCGCCGAACTCGACGCTGCCAACGCGCGTATCGCTGAGCTCGAGGACGAGCTCCGCAGCGCCGACGAGCGGCACCGCCAGGCCGTCGACCGGGAACGCCGCCGCGCGCAGTCCGAGATCGACGCGCTGACCGACGAACTCCGCCGACACCGGCGCCTCGCGGAGGAGCGGCGTGCCCGCTCACGACGACGTGCGGAGCAGGATGCCGCGGAGCCGACGTCCCCGCCTCCGACGCCGCCGCGACGGACGCCGCCGAGGACTCCACCCGACCCAGCCACGCTCCGTGCGGGCACGACCGAGCACGCTCAGGCGCACCTCCGTCGCGATCGACGGGTCATCGTCGACGGCTACAACGTCACCCGACAGCACCGCGGCGACGTGCCGTTGGCAGATCAGCGCGCCTGGCTGGTCAAGCTGCTCGAGCAGGCCGTCTCGCGCTACGGCATCAGGGCGACGGTCGTCTTCGATGCCGAGGAGGCGCTGCCACCGGGTTCGACGGCGCCCTCGCGGATCGTGACCGTGGTGTTCGCGAGCCGGACGGCCACGGCGGACGACGAGATCGTGTTCGAGGTCGAAGCCGCCGAGGACGTGCTCGTCATCACCGACGACCGCGAGCTACGCGAGCGCGTCGGTGCCGCAGGTGGGGACAGCGTGGGCACGCTGCCGTTCCTCTCGGCGGTGCAGTAGCCTGCCGCCCGCGAACGGCTACGGCGGGGGGCGGCCCGAGTCCTCGCGTCACCGTTCGTGGCCTCGCAGGCCGTCGGAGGGGCCTCCGACGCCGCCCGCGTCCGACGGCGCCCCGACACTCCGCGGAGGAACCGGTGATCGACGTCCACCTGATCGGCTACACCGCCGACCTGCGGTACGTCGTACTGGACCTCGACGCCGAAGCCGGTGGCCGCTACCGGCTCCTCATCGACGGCGACCTGTTCGCCACGCTCGACGAGGTGCATGAGCTCCGGATCGAGTCGGGACTCGCCGAACCCGGTACCCGCTCGCCCGGGTCGGTCGACGAGGGCCTCGACGAGGATGGTGACGTCGAGCCGGACGACGAGGCCGCTGTCAGCACCGACCTCGAAGACGACGAGCCGTTCTCGGCCGACGCGGCGCCGTCCCCGATCCCGTTGCTGCGAGATGCGGCCGAGGGTCTCGAGCGTGATGTGGCCGAGGCGACCGCGGCGGCTGATGCTCCGTTGAGCTTCATCGACGAGCACCTCGATCGCGATCCCTTCGAGGACCGTATCGACGACCGGTCACCGTTCGCTCCGCCGCGTGAGGGCAGTGCGGGCGGGGGCGTGCGCATCGTGCCTCGACCCGCGGACCCGCCGCCCCCGGCGCCGCTGTTCGACAGGCTCGACCTCGACGAAGATGATGACGACGAGCTCGGCCCGGCCGCAGCGGCCGACGAGGTCGCCGATGTCGAGTCCGCTCCCGAACCGGAACCCGAACCGGAACCCGAGCTGCAACCCGAGTCGGAACCCGAGCCCGCGCCCGAGCCGGAACCGGACATGGCCGAGCCGGAGTCCCGACCCCCACCATCGCCTCCCGAGCCCGAGTCCCGACCGCGTTCGCCGAGTCCTCGGCAGGAGCGTGCGCCCGAGCCGGCTCCCGAACCGCAACTCAGCCCGGCGGAGATCCAGGCGCTGCTGCGGTCGGGGAAGTCGCCGCGGATGGTCGCCGAGCAGGCTGGGACCGACGAGGCGTGGATCGAGCGCTGGCTGCCACCCATCCTCGAGGAGCGCGCCCGCATCCTGCGCGACGCACAGTCGATCAAGCTGGAACGACCGCGGCTGGGTCGATCCCGCGATGCACTCGGGGATGCGGTCCGCAAGAGCCTCAAGCGGCGCAACGTCGATCCGGAGGACGCTTCGTGGGAGACGACCCGGCGCGCCGACGGCCGCTGGCGGGTGAGCGTCCGGTTCCGGCACCGTGGCCGGAGCCGCACGGCGTCGTGGGTCTTCGATCCTCGCGAACGCGAGCTCGACGCTTCGAGCGAGCTGGCCCGCGACCTGGGCTTCACCCGACGACGCAACGGCACCTCCCCGAACAAGTCGGGGTCACGGGGTCAGGGCTCGGGCCGCCCGAAGGGCGGCGCGAAGGGCGGCGCGAAGCGTCGCTGAGCTGACGCGACGAGCACGTACCCTCCCCGTCCCATGCGTCGTCCCGTCGCTGTGTTCTGTGCCCTCCTCGCCCTGGCGGCTCCCGCCTGCGGCGGTAACAGCGTGGGGTCGCAACCCACCGCGCCGGTCGACGACACCTCGATCCGCGTCGCCGCGCTCCATGACGAGATGGCCGAGGTCGCGGAGCACCAACAGGTCGCCGACCTCGCCCTCGCCGATGCGCTCTCGGCCGTGCGCCGGCTGGAGGAGGTCGTCGCGCAGCTGCGTGATCCCGAGCGGGTGGACGACGCCCAGGACACGTCGGAGGGTGTGGACGCGGCGTTCACCGGCGTCGATCCCGCCCGTCTGCGGCAGCCGTTCATCGACCTCGCGCTCGCGGTCGACGACGCTCGTGCCACGCTGCGTTCCACCCGCGAGGTCCTCGACGAGGACTGGCAGCGGGGCTACCTCGACGCCGAGGACCAGGTCCTGACGGCCGTGCGGGCCTACGCCGAGACGGCCGACAAACTGGTCCAGGTGGTCGTGCGCCACTGGCCCACGTTCGAGTCCGCCCACGCGGTCGCCGCGCGGTTCGTCGAGCAGAGGTGGTTCTACCGCAGCGCACAGGAGGCTGCCGACGCGTTCGAGGTGCAGATCGGCGATCTGCTCCCACGACTCAACTCCGCGCAGCGAGAGATCGCCAAGTTCGTGGCGCAGCGTCAGGACGCCGCGAGGGCCGTCAACGAGGCATCCGAGACCGCGTCCCGGCACTGGCGCAGGCGTCCCGGTGGCGATCCCACACCGACGCCGTGAGACGTCCGTCGGGACGCACCCTCGTGGTGGCCGTCGCGGTCGCACTGGCCGTCACCGGTGTGGTCGCGAACCTCTGGCGGCCGGTCGCCCCGCCGCCCTCCGGCGGTCCGCCGGCGGTCGCGACGTTCCCGGTGGAGGTGTTGGCGGTGATCGAGCGCTACGCGATGCCCCGGTACCTGGCAGCACTCATGAGCCTGGTCCTGGCGACCGCCGTTCCCATCCTGGTGGTCGCGACCCGTCCGGGACGCCGACTCGTCGCGTGGCTCGCCGGACCGGAGGGGCGGCCGCGACCCCTCGCCGCCTTCGCCGTGGTCGGAGGCATCGTGCTCGCGGCTGCGATCGTCACGCTCCCCATCGACCTCTGGCGCGGTTACCTGCACGAGCAGGCGTGGGGGTTGCGCACCGCCGGCGCGGTGGGTTGGTGGCGTGACCACCTGCTCGACGTCGGCATCGTGACCGTGGTGGCCGGACTCGTCGGAGCCGGCCTGTTGACGGCGGTCCGACGCTGGCCGGCTTCGTGGCATTGGGGGCTGGTGCCCATCGTGACGCTGCTCGCCGCCGCGTTCGCCCTGGTCCTCCCCCTGATCGTCCAGCCGCTGTTCCTGTCGACGCAACCGCTCGCACCCGGCCCGGTACACGACGCAGTGGCGGAGGTGCTGACACGGGCGGGGGAGGACGAGCTCGAGGTCGAGGTGGCCGATGCCAGCCGTCGCACGACCCGGTCGAACGCATTCGTCACCGGCCTGGGACCAACTCGGCGGGTCGTGCTCTTCGACAACCTCGTGGCCGCCCCGGCGGATCGCGTGGCCGCGACCGTCGCCCACGAGCTCGCGCACCGCGAGCACCGTGACATCGCCCGTGGGATCCTACTGACCGCGTCCGGCGTGCTACCCGTCGCGCTGGTGCTGCGATGTCTGTGGGGATCGCGATGGGCGGCCGCACGGATGCGAGCCCGATCACCATCGGACCCACGTCTGCTGGCGGTCGCGCTCGCTTTGGTCGCGGTCGCCCAGGTGGTCGGCCAACCGGTCGCCAACTGGGTCTCCCGTCGGGCGGAGGCGAGCGCTGATCACCGCGCGGCGGAGCTGACCGACCGGCCCGAGGCGCTCATCGAACTCCAGCGTTCGTTCGTGCTGCGCGACCTCGCGAACCCCTCACCACCCGGCTGGGTGACGCTGCTGTGGGGCACCCATCCCTCGGTCTCTCGACGGATCCACGCTGCGGCGACGCAGGCCGACGAGCTGGACTGCGAAGGTGTCGGCCCGCCGCCGGGCGAGTGGCATCCCCGCCTACCCGTACGCTTCGGTCGATGCGCGTCCTCTGGGTGACCAACGACCTGCCGCCCCGGTCGGGCGGGATCGAGCAGTTCGTGCACAACCTGCTCGTCCGCGTCCACGCCGCGACCACGGTCGTGCTCGGTCCTGCCCACGGCGATGCGCGCGCTCACGATGCCGATGTCCCGTACCGGGTCGAACGCGCGGATGGGCCAGTGCGGCCAACGCGGGCCATCCGCGCCGACGTCGAGAGGTTGGTCGAGGACCACGATCCGGTCGTCGTGGTGCTCGGGGCGTCCTGGCCGCTGGGCGAACTCGCACCCTGGCTGCGGGATGGGCTCGGCCTCCCCGTCGTCGGTCTCACCCACGGGCTCGAAGCGGGTCTGTGCCGGATCGGGCTGGGCGCGCTCGTGCGGCGAGCGACCCGCAGCCTCGCCGCTGCGACGACCATCAGCGATTTCGCACAGGATGCGATGGGCGACCGTCTCGCTGCGCAGCGCATCCGTCGCATCCCCCCTGGTGTTGATCCCGACGTCTTCGCACCGGCGCGGCCGGGTGCCCTGGCGATGCGCACGCGTTGGGGTGTCCCCGATGACGCCCCGCTCGTCGGCTGCATCTCGCGACTCGTCCGCCGGAAGGGCCAGGACACCTTGCTGAGGGCCTGGCCGGCAGTGCACAACGCTCATCCCGGCGCGTGGCTCACCGTCGTCGGCACGGGGCCACTGGAGGGGACGCTGCGTGACGCGGCGCGGGATCTGCCGAACGTGGTCGTCACGGGCGAGGTCTCGTGGGCCGAGCTCGCGGACGCCCACGCCGCGTTGGAAGTGTTCGCGATGCCGTGCCGGACACGGCTGCTCGGAACCGACGTCGAGGGACTCGGCATCGTCTATCTCGAGGCCCAGGCTTGTGGTGTCCCCGTGGTCGCGGGGCGCTCGGGAGGCGCTCCCGAGGCCGTGCGCGATGGTGAGACGGGCCTGGTCGTCGACGGACGCGACGAGACGGAGGTCGCGGCCGCCGTGACCCGGCTGCTCAGCGACCGGGACCTGCGCGAGGACCTGGGGCGCGCCGGTCGTGAGTGGGTGCTGCAGAGGTGGACCTGGGACGTTATCGCTGAGCGCTTCGAGGGGCTCCTGGACGAGGTCGCGGCGGCGAAGCCGTAGGTCCGGTCGGGCGATCGTCCACCCCGCCGGTACCTTGCCGCCTGCCGTCGCCCCACATCCCTCCTGGAGATCCTCTCGTCGACGCCGTGACCACCCGGGACGACACCGCCGACACCGAGCCCCGGCCGCCGCTCGGTATCGCCGGGCAGCTGGTGCGCGGCTTCGCCATGGGCAGCGCCGATCTCGTGCCGGGCGTGTCGGGCGGGACGGTCGCACTGGTGCTCGGCATCTACGAACGCCTCGTCGACACCGTCCGCGACGGCGCGGTGATGCTCGGGACGCTGCTGCGTGGTCAGGTCCGCGAGGGTGTCGCGCGGTTCCGCGCCATCGACTGGCGCTTCCTGCTGCCACTGCTCGGTGGGATCCTCGCCGCCATCGTGACGCTTGCTGGCCTGCTCGGGACGCTGCTCGACGAGCACCCCGTAGCCATGTCGGGGTTCTTCGCCGGCCTCGTGGCAGGATCGATCGTGGTCACGTTGCCGGACGTGCGCCGTTGGGACGCGACGCGCGGAGCCGTCCTCGTCGGTGTGGCTGTGCTCACGTTCTTCGTGCTGGGTCTGCGCGGTTCATCGCACGACGAGGCCGCCGTGGTCGCCCTCGTGGGCGCCGGTGCGGTGGCCATCTGCGCCATGATCCTGCCTGGGATCTCGGGCAGTTTCATCCTGCTGATGATCGGGCTCTACGACCACGTCCTCGACCTGGTCCACGAACGTCGGGTGCTCGACCTCGCCGCAGTGGCGCTCGGGGCGGTCACCGGACTCGCGCTGTTCTCGACCGGCTTGTCGTGGCTCATCGACAACCACCGTGACACGGTGATCGCCGCTCTCATCGGCCTCATGGCCGGGTCGCTGCGGGTCCTCTGGCCGTGGCCAGCGACCTCCGGGGTCGGCGACACCCGCATCGAGGCTCCTGGCGACGCGATCGTGGCCGCGACGTTGCTCGCGCTCGGGGCGTTCGTCGTCGTTCTCGCCGTCGGCCGGTGGGGCCGCGTGCGGACGCCTCCTACGGGCGAGCACCCTCTGGGCGCGGATCGAGGCGTCCCGCTCAGTGGCTAGCCTGCGCCGCGCCGACCGGCAGGAGCTCGTGTGTCGACGATGACCTACCCCGTCATGGACGGTGCCGAGGCGTGGTCCTCGCCTGGCAAGGGCGACACCGCGCAGACCGGCGTGGTCGTGGTCCACGGGCTCACCGGCAACCCCCACTCGACCCGACCCATCGGCGAGCTGCTCGCCGACGATGGGTACGCCATCGAGGTCGTCCGCCTACCCGGTCACGGCACGCACTGGAAGGACATGGCCGCGACGCGCTACCTCGACTGGCGCGGCGAAGCCGAGCGCGTGACCGATGAGCTCAAGGGTCGCTGCGACCGAGTGGTCCTCGTTGGACTGTCGATGGGTGGGACGATCGCCCTCGACATCGCGTCACGCAAGCCCGAGGGTATCGCTGGTGTCGTGGCGATCAACGCGCAGCTGCTCGACCCCGATCAGTTCCTCGCCAAGCTGAGCCCCATCCTGCAGCACGTCGTCCCAGCCGTGAAGCGTGACCTGGCGGGCCTGCCTTCCGACGACATCGCCAAGCCGGGTGGGGACGAGCGCGCGTACGCGATGGTGCCCAGCAAGGCAGCGCGCTCCCTCGTGGTCGAGCTCCCGCGGATCCGGGCGCAGCTCATGGACCTCGAGATGCCGATCCTCGTCGCGTACTCGCCCCAGGACCACACGGTCCCAGCGAAGAACTCCCTGGCCATCAAGCGGCTCGCATCGAGGGCCGACGTCACCGAGCTCGAGCTGGCCCGCAGCTATCACGTCGCCACCCTCGACTGGGACCGCGACCTGTTGGAGCAGGCGATACTCGACTTCGTGAAGCGGGTCTCCTAGGCGGGGGGTTCCAGGACGAGGTCGGGTGGGGGGTCGGTGGGGATGCGCCAGACGATGAAGGCTTTGTCGAACTCCACGTGGTAGCGGTTCGCGGCCTCGACCATGGCGTCGAACGCGGTGTTGAACGCCTCGAGGTCGCCGGCCTCGAGGGCCGCGAGGACGGGTCGGCAGTCCGCGTCGATGAACGCCGTGATGGACTCCTGGTACTTCGGCCGCACGATCGGCACCGTGCGGAGCACCTTCAAGCCCGAGCGGAACAGGTACCGGGTGAGGTCCCAGTTCCCCGCCTGGGCCGCGTGCCACGACCCACCGATCCGCGGCCCGACCTCGGCCATGAGGCGGGCGGTACCCGGCAACGTCATCCCCAGCTCGTCGAGCGTTAGGCTCGACTTGCCGGTCGGGATGCTGATGTCGTCGGCGGTCACGGACGCTCCGGTCGGGCGGGGCCCGGAGGCTAGCTGACGTCCGTGTCAGGCTCTGGGTCTCAGCGATCGCAGAAGGGGTCGGGCAGCGTGCAGGGGTTCGGCTGGGGTGATGGACGGGGTCCATCCGGTTCCGGTTCGGGCTCCGAGGAAGGGGGCGGGGGTGGCGGCGGCGGCGGCGGCGGCGGGGGGATCCTCAGCGACAGCTCGCCAGCGAGGTCGTCCATCACGACGGCGGTCTGAGGACCGTGGGACTGGCGCTCCGTGCGCGTGTGCGCGCGCGGCCCCGCGTAGTGGAACGCCTCCTCGACCGTGACCTCACCATCGCCGTTGCCATCGCCGTACCCGGCCAATGCCTCGAACAGGTAGTAGCCGTAGACGGTGTTGCCCGTGGAGGGGTCCTCGTACGATTTCTGGTGCTCCGCGGAGGAGAACGTCAGCAGCCGGCCTGGCTGGCGTAGCCCGGGATCGGCGAACCCCGCGGCCTCACACGCGACCAGGTTCACCCACAGCGTCCCCGCCCGTACCGCCGCCATCCGGGCGACGAACTCGCTGTCCACCATGCGGTCGTTGTCGGTCGGCCACAGCCCCTCGTCGGGGATCTCGCCGTCGCCGTCGACGTCCACACCGTGCCACTGCTTGGTGTGGCCGGCGTAGTGGAACACCGCGACCGAGTCACCGTCGGTCTTGCGAGCTAGCCACGCGATCCCCTGCTCGAAGTTCTCCCGCGTGGCGACGTGGTCGGTCACGAGCACGATGTGGTCATCGCGCCACCCGAGCGCGAGCAGGTGGGCGCGCAGATCCTCGGCGTCCTGGCGTGACGTGAGGTTGTCCCGGGTCCGACCCGAGTGCTCGTTGATCCCGATCAGCAACGCCCACCGGGTGGTCGCGGGATCCGAGAGGTCCTGCACCGCTGCGGCCTGCGCCGGGAAGATCCGCTCGAAGCGCGCCTGTGCGGGGTCCGGCGGCGGGGGTGGTGGCTGCGCGGCCTGGTCGGGCGCCATGGCAGGCGGCGGGGGAGGCGGACGACGCACGGCCGGCGCGGTCGCGTCGGCGCCGGCGTCGTCAGGTGTCGTGACGCGGAGGTCACCCGGCTCGGCGGTCTCCGTCGAGTCGGGCGTCTCGGTCGAGGCGTCCGCCCAACGGGGAGCCGCGGTCGGCGGCTCCGGCCAGCGGGAGAGGTCGTCGGCTGACACCTGGGTGACGGGCGGAGCGGCGGTCGACGCGCCGGACCCATCCTGGTCGGGGCGGTCACGGAGCCGTGCATCGAGCACGCTCAGCTGCACGATCAGCAGTAGCGCTGCCAAAGTGGCCAAGGGCCGCACGTCGCCGTCCCTCTCCCCAGCGGTCTCCCCACCGCCGGTGTCGAACGAGGCTACCGGTACGCTCGTGGCGATGGATCCGCACGACACCGCCCACCAGTCCACCGACCCTCCCCGTTCCGACCTGCACCTCGACGACGACGGTTTCGTTCGCGCCCCGGTACCGCTGGTGTACCGGCGCATCACCGACATCGCGGCGTGGGAGGAGTGGTGGCCGGGGTTGAAGGTCGAGCCCCGATCAGCCCCAGGGGAGGCCGAGCGGTTCGACCTCACGCTGCGGCGTCGGACCGCGCTGGGCTCGCTGCGACTCGAGATCCGCCCGCACTCGTGGCAGCACCACGACCGGTTCTCCTTCGAGTACCGCGGCGCGCTCGTCGGCCACGGTCAGTGGTGGCTCGAAGCCGGCTGGGGCGGCACGGTCGTGCACCACTGGTTCGTCGGGCACAGCGAACGCAGACAGCCCTTGAAGGTCCTCGCGGCCTACCGCCGCGCGTTGCGCCGTGGCCTGTGGGGGTTCAAGGACCACGTACAGTCGCTCGTGAGGACCGAAGCGGGGCGCCCCGCGTGAGGTGCCCGGCGTGCAACGCCCGCAACCCCGATGGCGCCGAGTGGTGCAGCCAGTGCTTCACCGACCTGCGCACTCCGACTCCGCAGCCCACACCTCCGCCGCCGGTCGAGGAGCACGATCGCCCCGTGCCCGCCGCGGTCGGCGCCGCGCCGTCCGTGCGGTCCGAAGGCGCCGTCGAGGGCTCGGCCCGGTTCCGCCGGACGGACCAGGGGATCGACTGGCGCTGCGCTGCCTGCGACACGTGGAACCCGCTGGAGGTGACCAGCTGCACGGTGTGCGGGGCGGCGTTCGCGCGGACCCTCCGTGCGGACGAGCCGGAGGGACCGCAGCCGGTGGAGCTGTCCGAGGGCGTCGCCCTGGCGGCCTCAGTCGCGCTGCCGGGCCTGGCGCACATCCTCGCCAAGCGCACCGCCACCGGCGTCCTCCGCGCGCTGTTCTTCGTCTCGTGGGTGGTAGGGGGCGTGCTGCTGGCGCGCGAAGCGGCCGGCAGCGGCCAGGCGATCACGGCCAGCCTGCCGCTCTTCCTCGGGGCGCTGATCATCTGGGTCGGTTCGGTCCTCGACGCCCAGGCGATCACCCGGACGGGCGAGGACGTGGTCCTCGTCCCGAGGGTGTTCATGTGGGTGGTCGTAGGCGTCGTGGGGCTGCTGATGGTGACGTTCCTGGCCACGTCCCTCAGTGTCGGTGGCAGCGAGACCACCGTCGACGTCCCGGGCTGACCCGCCCCCCGCTTCCCGTGTCCGACGGGCCTCCGCTAGCCTCGCGTGTCTCACGTCCGACCTCCCGACCGGCAGGGTCCACCCTCTTGCGTATCCAGCTGTTCACGGGCAAGGGCGGCGTCGGCAAGACCAGCGTCGCAGCGGCGACCGCGGTCCGCGCGGCCGATCGTGGACTGCGCACGCTCGTGACCTCGACCGATCCCGCGCACTCGCTCGCTGATGCCTTCGATGTTGTGCTCGGCGACCGTCCGACCCCGGTCGCGACCCGCCTCGATGCACAGCAGATCGACGCCCAGACCCGGCTCGAGCAGCACTGGCGTGACGTGCGCGACTACCTCGTCGAGCTGCTCTCCTGGGGTGGCATCGGCGACGTGCAGGCCGAGGAGCTGGTCCTGCTGCCCGGTCTGGACGAGATCTTCAGCCTCATCGACCTCCGGCGCCACGCCGAGTCGGGGGACTACGACCTCGTCGTGGTCGACTGCGCCCCGACCGCCGAGACGCTCCGTCTGCTCGCTCTCCCCGACGCTCTGCGCTGGTACGTCGACCGGATGCTGCAGCCCAGCCGGCGCCTGGCGCGGGCCGTCAGGCCGCTCGCGTCGCGCGTCACCGCGATGCCCCTGCCGGAGGACGGCGTCTTCAGCGTGGCCGAGCGGGTCCACGAGGATCTCGCCGACGTGCACGCGCTGCTGCAGGACAGCACGGTCGCCACGGTGCGGCTGGTCGTGAACGCCGAGCGGATGGTCATCGCCGAAGCCCTCCGCACCGCCACCTCGCTGTCGTTGTTCGGCTACGCGACCGACGCGGTCGTGGTGAACCGTCTCTTCCCCGACGACGTGACCGACCCCTACCTGCAGCGCTGGAAGGACGTCCAGGCGGAGCACCTCACCACCGTCCGGAGCTCGTTCGAGCCGACGCCGGTCCTCACCGCGCCCCTGTTCGCGGACGAACTCATCGGTGTCGGTGCCCTGCGAGCTCTCGGCGACGCGGTGTACGGGGACCGCGACGAGGCCTCGATCCTGCAGCGGTCGAATCCGATGGAGCTCGAACGCCGCGACGGTGGGTACCTGCTGCGCCTGCGGTTGCCCTTCGCGGGGCGGGAGGACGTGGACCTCTACCGCCGCGGCCACGACCTGTACGTCAAGGTCGCGGGTTCGAAGCGCACCGTGCCCCTGCCCAGCACCCTCCACCGTTGCGAGGTGAGCGGGGCCCGCCTCACCGACGGCGTCCTCGAGGTCCGCTTCGCCGTGCCGGCTACCACGGTGTCGTCGTGAGCTCCGCCTCCGCTCCGGACGGTGGGCCCCGCCGACCCTGGTGGGCGAGCCCGCCGGCCGGCGCGAGCGACGGGGCCGCAGCGTCTGGCGATCGACCACACGCGCCCGACACCGCGTCTCAGGACGGCGACCACGGTGGTGGCGACGCGCACGAACATGTGCACGTCGATGCGTGCCAGGTCTGCCCCGTCTGCTCGTTCCTGCGGGTCGCCGGTGAGGTCAGGCCCGATCTCGTGCACCACCTGGCCGAGGCTGCCCGGCAGGTGACGTTGGCGGCGAAGGCGGTCCTCGATGCGCAGGCACGAGGCTGGGACCGTCACACCGGGCTGCAGCACGTCCCGCTCGACGAGGAGTGAACGCCACGCCGATCCAGGCCGTCGGCATCGACGTCGGCGGTACCAAGCTGGTCGCGGCGGCGATCGCCCACGACGGCAGCATCGTCGAGCGAGCACGGCGCGTCAGCCCGGCGGGTGATGCCGAGGCGCTCCTCGATCTGATCGCTGCGCTCGCCGAGGAGCTCGGTCCGGGGGCGCCGGTGGGGATCGGCGTGGCGGGCATCGTGGACCGCGGGGGAGTGCTCGTCTACGCGCCCAACCTCGATCTGGTCGATCTGCCGATGGGGCCGGCGCTCGAGGAGCGATTGGGCCGCCGGCCCGTGGTCCTGAACGACGCCAGCGCCGCCGTCGTCGCCGAGAGTCGGCTCGGCGCGGCGGCGGGGTCGCGCGACGTGGTGCTGCTCACGCTCGGCACCGGCGTCGGGGGCGGACTGGTCGTGGATGGCTCGGTCGTCGAGGGGGCGAACGGCTTCGCGACCGAACTCGGACACCTCATCGTGCACGAAGGTGGTCGGCGCTGTCCCTGTGGGAACCTCGGTTGCCTCGAGGCCTACGCATCGGGCACGGCGATCGGAGTGCTGGGTCGCGAACGCGTCGAGTCTGGCGTCTCGACGACGCTCGCGGATGTCGACCCCATCGACGGCAAGGCCGTCAGCGCTGCGGCCCAGGCTGGCGATCAGGTGGCCCGCGACGTGCTGACCGAGATGGGGCACTGGCTGGGTGTGGGCCTCGCCGGCCTCGTGAACGCCCTCGACCCCGAGGTCGTCGTCATCGGGGGAGGGGCCGCCTCCCACACCGCCGGATACGTGCTGCCGGCGGCAACGGCGTCGATGTCCGCACGCGTGATCGGCACGCCCCGGCGCAAGCCGCCTTCGATCGTCCTGGCGCAGCTCGGTGACGACGCGGGCATGCTCGGCGCGGCGCTCGTGGCCGTCGAGCGGGAGGGCCCGTGAGGCTCGTCGTCGCCCTGGGCGGCAACGCGCTCGACGCCAACACGCGCGCCGGCGAACGCGCACGCATCACCCGCACCGCCCAGCAGCTCGGTGACCTGTGCCTGGCCGGTCACGAGGTCATCGTCACGCACGGCAACGGGCCTCAGGTCGGTGAGCTACTGCTGGACCAGGAGGCTCGGATCGGCGGCGGTCGGGCGCGTCCGCTGCGACTCGACGTGCTCGTGGCGATGACCCAGGCGCAACTCGGCTACCGGCTGCAGCAGACCCTGATCACCGAACTGCGCGGTCGCGGCGACGGGCGCGGGGTCGTGGCGGTGGTGACGCAGGTCGTCGTAGCCGTCGACGACCCGGCGTTCAGCCGTCCCACCAAGCCGATCGGGCCCCGGTACGAAGAGCGTCCCGGAGGCAGCGACAGCTGGGCGCGCACGAGCAACGGTCGCTGGCGCCGGGTCGTACCGAGCCCACGACCGCAGGAGATCGTCGAACGCGATGCCCTCCGGGCCATCGTCGCCGAGGGGATCGTCCCGATCTGTGCAGGTGGCGGCGGCGTCCCGGTCGTGGCGGCGGGCGAGCGCCTGCGCGGGGTCGAGGCGGTCGTGGACAAGGACACGACGTCGGCGCTGCTCTGCTCTGACCTCGACGCGGAAACCCTGCTCATCCTGACCGATGTCGACGCGGTACACGTCGGCTACGGGACGCCAGACGCTCGGCCGCTCGCGCGCTTGACCGTCGGAGACGCGCGTGACCTCGTCGTGTCAGGGGAGGCTGCGGCGGGCAGCATGGCGCCCAAGCTGTTGGCGGCCGCCCGGGTCGTGGAGGAGGGGCGGGGCGCGGTGATCTGCCGCTTGGGAGAGGCCGCTGCCGGCCTGGCAGGTACGGCGGGCACCCGGCTGGTACCGGGTCCGGCCAGCGGCGACTACCGTCGATCCGCTGGGGAGCCGGGACCGACGGCAACAGGAGAGCCGCGAGCGTGATCCGGTTGGTCAACTACAACACCAGCGGCGCGGTCGACGTGGACGCGCTCGGTGCGGTGATCCGCGGGCTGCGACCCGACGTGGTGTGCCTGACCGAGGTGGGATCGTCCCGGGCGGTGCGCCGCATCGCGAGTCGGAGCGGTCTGCACGTCGCCACACGGGTGGGGCGACGTCGAAGCACGGTGGCCATCCTCGCGGGCGAGCGGGTCCGCGTGCTGAGCCGATCCAAGCACGAACTCTCCGCGCCCGAGGGTGCCCCGAAGCGTGCGGCGGCACTGGCGATCCTGGGTCTGGGGTCGCTGCGTTTCGCCGTGATGGCGGTCCAGTTCGGCTTGAGGCCCGAGGTGCGGATCACGAACGCGGCCGAGGTCGAGACCGTCCTCGCCAAGGTGGAAGCGCCGATCCTGGTCGCGGCCGATCTCAACGAGACGCCTGCGGGAGGTGCGGCGCAACGGTTCGCCGAGGTTCTCCAGGACGCGTTCGCGGTGGCCGGCGAGGGCCGCGGCGAGACCTACCCCAACCCCGAACCCAGCGCTCGACGCGACATCGTGTACGTGGGACGCGAGCTGGAGGTATCGCGGTGCTGGGTCCCCAGCGCCGCGCCCGTCGACGTCGCGAGCCACCACCGTCCCGTGTGCGTCGAGTTCGCCGGTCGTGACGACGACGAGGATCATCTCAGGCGTACGGCGGAGTCCGCCGCGTGAACTCGTCCGACTTCCCGCGCCAGCTCGCGCAGACGCGCCGGTTCACGGCGGGCCGTCCGAGGTCGTTCACCGTCGCGCCGAGCGGGCGTCACGTGCTCTTCCTCCGCTCGTCGCGTGGTGACGACCCCGTGAACAGCCTCTGGCACCTGGACCTCGAGGATGTGAGCGAGACCTGCCTCGTCGATCCGCGCTCGCTGCCCGCCGGCGACGAGGATGCGGAGCTGCCACCTGAGGAGAGGTCGCGGCGGGAGCGGGCGCGCGAGATGTCGGCCGGGATCGTCCGGTACGCGAGCGACCGGGACGTGACCGTCGCGCTGTTCGCCCTCGACGGTCGCACGTTCCGCGTCGACACGGCCGATGGCGCGGTCGTCGAGATGCCGCTGCCGGACGGGGCGTTCGATGCCCGCCCGGACCCCGCCGGAAGACGGGTCGCGTTCGTCCACGGAGGAACGCTGCACGTGCTCGACGGTGACGAGGTGCGGACGCTGGTGGACGAGGGCGGCGACGACGTGTCCTGGGGCGAGGCCGAGTTCGTCGCTGCCGAGGAGATGGGCAGGACGCGCGGCTTCTGGTGGAGCCCGGACGGAGAGCGGCTCCTCGTGGCACGCGTGGACGTCGGCCACGTGGCGAGCTGGACCATCGCCGACCCCGCGCGCCCCGAGCTGCCGCCCTCATCTGTCCGTTACCCACACGCGGGTTCGTCCAACGCCGATGTCACGCTGTGGCTCGTCGGGCTCGATGGCAGCCGGAGGCAGGTGACCTGGGACCGTCAGGACCTGCCCTACCTCGCCACCGTGGCGTGGGACCGATCGGCGCCACCGACGCTATCGGTGCAGTCCCGCGACCAGCGTCGCCTCGTGGTGGTGAAGGTGGACCCTCAGGACGGAGCCACCGAGCCGGTCCGGGAGATTACCGACCGGCGGTGGGTCGACCTCGTACCGGGCGCTCCGGCCTGGCTCGATGGCGGCCTGCTCACCGTCGAGGTCGATGCCGACGTGGACACGTCCCGGCTCCACCTCGACGGCGAACCGGTCACGCCGCCGGGCATGCAGGTGCGCGCGATCCTGCACGCGGATGACGACGCCGCCTGGGTCAGCGCGAGCACCGATCCGCTCGACGTCGGCGTCTACCGGGTGACACGGGACGGTGTCCCCGAACGCCACGTGACCGCCCCGGGCGTCCACGGTGCCGCGGTCGAGGGTGACGTGACGGTGACCGTCGCCGCGACCCTGGAGCAGCCGCCGACCGTGACGGTCCAACGCGCGGGCACCGACGTGGCGACCATCGCCTCGATGGGGGAGGACCCCGTCGTCAGCCCCGCCCCGCGCTTCCTCGACCTCGGCACGTCATCGTTGCGGGCGGCACTGCTGCTTCCGACGCACGACGAGGGCGGGACGCTGCCGGTCCTGGTGTCGCCGTACGGCGGTCCGCACGCCCAACGCGTCCTGCACGCCCGCGACCATCACCTCGTGTCGCAGTGGTTCGCCGATCAGGGCTTCGCGGTGCTCGTGGTCGACGGCCGCGGTACACCCGGACGCGGGCCGGCGTGGGAGCGCGCGGTCCACCGGGACCTGGCGCAGCCCGTGCTCGAGGACCAGGTGATCGCGCTGCGCGAGGCCGCGGCGATCGAGCGGCGCCTCGACCTCGGACGCGTGGGGATCCGCGGCTGGTCGTTCGGCGGCTTCCTCGCGGCGCTCGCGGTCATCCGACGCCCCGATGTCTTCCACGCGGCCGTCGCCGGGGCCCCGGTGGCCGACTGGCGGCTGTACGACACCCACTACACCGAGCGCTACCTCGGGCTGCCCGACGCGGACCCCGACGCGTACCGGCGCAGTTCGCTGGTGGACGAGCACGGCCAGCTCGTGGACGCCTCCGAGCCTCCCCACGACCGCCACCCGGCCCTGCTCATCGTCCACGGACTCGCCGACGACAACGTCGTCGCGGCACACAGCCTGCGGCTGTCGCACGCCCTGCTGGCCGCGGGGCGGCCCCACGCCTTCCTCCCGCTCAGCGGTGTGACCCACATGACGCCGCAGACCGTCATCAGCGAGAACCTGCTCCGCCTCGAGCTCGACTTCCTCCGCGGGGCGCTCGGCAACTACTCGTGAGCAGGCGACGCTTGGAACGGTGGTTTCGCCGAGCACCCGGTCCGGGGCGCGGTGCTCCTCGGCACTGGCTCAGGCGTGCTCGCGGCGGTGCTGTTCGCAGTAGCTTTCCATGGCCCCTCCCCACTGGCGTCCGGCATCGGCACCGGCGTAACGATCGGGGTCTTCCTCTACATCGCTGATCGGGCGGGATGGTTCCCCCCGCCCTGAGACGCTCGACCGATAGCATGCGACGGAACGCGGTTGGCTCCAGCTGCTCCGTCCAGACCGTCGCCGCCGTCAGTCGGGGCGCCCCTCGCGGTATGTCGCTGCGTGCATCTGGGCCACCTCACGCGACCGCTGCAGCTCTTCGGCGAGCTCGGTGGGCGCGAGCTCCTCGGCGAGCTCCTTGACGAACAGCCCCACATCGGTCACGACCCCCGTGGCCTGCGCCGAGCCGCGGTCGGCGAGCTTGGTCACGGTGGCGAGGTTGATATCGACGCACACGAGCGGGACCTCGGCGGGGAGCATGTTCCCGGTCGCGATGCCGTGCAGCATCGTGGCCACGACCAGGCAGAAACCGACCCGTGGACGGTCCTCGGCATCCCACAGCCGCTCGCGCATCCGTGCCTGCGCGACCATCATGTCCAGGATGACGTCCGGGAGCGGACCGTCGTCACGCGGCGAGGCGGCGAGCACGACGTCGACACCGTGCTTCACGCACGCGTGCATGATCCCGCTGGTGACCACCCCGTCCTCGACCGCCGCCGCGATCGACCCGGCACGCCGCACCGCGTTCACCGCGCGGATGTGGTGACTGTGCCCGTGCTCGGTGGGGACACCGAGAGCCTGTGACACGCCCAGGCTCGTGCCGTACATCGCGGACTCGATGTCGTGGGTGGGCAGGGCGTTGCCGGCGAACACGACGTTCACGTAGCCGGCACGGATCAGCGCCACCATCGGCGCGATGGACCCGGTGTGGACGAGGGCTGGCCCCGCGACCCACAGCACTTCCTTGTTGGCGTCGCGACACGCCCGCATGCCGTCGGCGACGCCTTGGACGAGCAGTCCCTGCGGCTTCTCGCTGGAGACGTCCGAGGTCATGAAGCCGAACGTCTCGCCGACGCCGCGAGGCTGGCCGGGGGAGGGGATCGAGCGGTCGGGCCGCACGCGGACGCCCTGGTAGCCGACGACCAGCCGGTCGCCGACACGCACGTCCCCGACGGGGCGCGTGCGCGCCGTGACGGTTCCGTCCACTTCGCGCAGGACGATGCCGCAGTCCATCTCGGGTCGGGCGACGTCGACCCAGCGACCGGCGACCCGGACCTGAGTCGGCAGGTTGGTGGTCGAGTAGAACCCCGTCGGGAAGCAGCCGTCGAGGTCGGCTCGCGCCACCTTCGCGTCGGTGTCGACCAGAGGTGCCGCCCCGAAGTCCCCGATCGAGGCCAGGATGTCCGCGAGCTTCTCGGCGGTCGCCGCCGTCACCGAGAGCACGACGCGTGATTCGTCGTCGTGGCGCTTGCCGACGTCGAAGTCGGCGATCTCGTAGTCGGCACCGTGCTCGATGATGGTGTCGAGGACGAGCTGCAGCTGGCCACTGTCGATCAGGTGCCCGCTCATGTGGACGGTCTCAGATCGCACGTCCCGCTCCTTCACCCAGCCCCGGGCCCGTAGTCGCGGTCACGATCGCCTCGCCACGACCGCAGTGCGATGACGACGATCACCGCCCCGACGAACACGAGGATCCGGAACAGACCCGGGACGACCTGGATCGCGATCGTCGCGGCCACCACCACGACGATCAGCGGCGCCGCGTTCCGCAGGCGCTCCATCACCAGCGGCCGCTGTGGATCGTCCACGGGATCGTCGTTCAAGCTTCGCCTTCCCGTAACACGTCGGACACGCGGTGATGGGAGTATCGCGGCAGGTGAGCACGGCTACCACCACGCGTGGGAACCGGCGGTCGGGCAGCCTCGACTCCGGGGCGCCGACGCCGTAGGCTCGGACGTCGGGAAGCCGTGGTGTCAACGCTGTCGATGCGAGGAGCCGACGTGCCAGGGATGCGGGATGCGCCTCCCCTGTACCGGTTCCTCAAGAAGGTCCTCCCCCCGGTCATGAACCGGGCCTTCAAGGTCCACATCGAGGGCTTCGAGCACCTGCCGGATCGCCAGCCGGCGATCCTGGCCGCCAACCACCTGTCGTTCATCGACTCGATCTTCCTGCCCCTCAACGTCCCGCGGCCGGTGTACTTCCTGGGCAAGGCTGACTACTGGGACTCGTGGCGGACACGGTGGTTCTTCGCCGGCACCGGCGTGGTCCCGGTGGATCGAGCGGGCGGGGACGCGTCGGAGCGCGCGCTCAACACCGGCATCCGCATCCTGCGCAGCGGCGATCTGCTCGGGATCTACCCCGAGGGGACGCGCAGTCCCGATGGCCGGCTGTACCGCGGGAAGACCGGGCCCGTGCGCATGGCGCTCACCGCGGACGTCCCGATCGTGCCCGTCGGGCTCATCGGCACCGACCGGACGTTGCCCACCGGCAGCTACGTCCCCCGGCTCGAGCCCGTGACGATCCGCTACGGCCGTCCGCTCGACTTCTCGCGCTACCTCGACAAGGCTGACGACCCGTTCGTGCTGCGTTCGGCGACGGATGAGCTGATGTTCGAGCTCATGATGCTGACGGGGCAGGAGTACGTCGACGAGTACGCCTCCAACGTCAAGAGCGGCGAGGTGCAGCTCGACAGCCACGGTGGCGAGTCGGACGACCTGCGGCGCGCCGGCTGACGGCGAGTTCGCGCGGAGCGCGCGTCACGGTTCCTACTACCCCTATCGTAGAAACCCCGACTAGTCTGCCTTGCGGCCGCCACCCCACGCGGCTTCGCGTAGCACCGCGCGTGCGACCCACGCGTCACCCGAACCCGGAATGGGGGAAGTGCATGAGGATCAAGAGGCACCTGCGTCTCGTCGCGTCGTTCGCGGCGGTGGCGATGCTCGCCGTCGCCTGCGGCGGTGACGACACCACGGAGCAACCAACCGGAACCGACACCGGCACTGGCACCGAGACCGCCGAGCCGACCGAGACCGCTGCCGGCGACGGCACGCTCGTCTTCGGCACGTCCGCCGATCCCGTCGTGCTGGACGGTGCGCTCGTCTCGGACGGCGAGACGCTGCGTGCGATCGACCAGATGTTCGAGGGCCTGGTCGGGCTCGAGCCCGGCGGCACCGAGATCCGGCCGCTGCTGGCGACCGAGTGGGAGGCGTCCGAGGACGGTCTCGCCTGGACCTTCACGCTGCGTGAGGGCGTGACGTTCCACGACGGCACCGAGTTCAACGCCGCCGCGGTCTGCTTCAACTTCGACCGCTGGTACAACTTCACCGGCTCGTTCCAGAACCCCGATGCCACCTACTACTGGCAGACCGTCTTCGGTGGGTTCGCGACGCAGGACGTCGAGGGTGTCCCCGAGGAGTCGCTGTACGAGTCCTGCGTCGACAACGGCGATGGGACGGTGACCCTCAACATCACCAGCCCGTCGGCGTCGTTCCTGTCGGCGCTCGCGCTGACGAACTTCACCATCGCCAGTCCCACGGCGCTCCAGGAGTTCGGGGCGGACGAGGGTGAGGTTGGTGACGACGGCCTGTTCCGTCCCACCGGGACCTACGGCACCGAGCACCCGGTCGGGACCGGCCCCTTCATGTTCGAGTCGTGGACGCGAGGTGACCGGCTGGTCATGGCGCGCTTCGACGACTACTGGGGTGAGGTCGAGGGCAACATCGAGACCCTGATCTTCCGTCCGATCGCCGAGGGGGCCGCCCGCCTCCAGGCGCTGCAGTCGGGCGAGATCGACGGCTACGACCTCGTTGCGCCCGAGGACTTCGAGACCATCGAGAGCGACCCGGATCTGCAGCTGCTGACGCGTCCGGCGTTCAACATCGGCTACATCGGGTTCACCCAGACCGCCAACGAGGCGCTCCAGGACCGCGTCGTCCGGGAGGCCATCATGATGACGGTGAACCGACAAGCGGTCGTGGACGGCTTCTACGCCGGTCAGGGCGAGGTCGCGCACGCGTTCATGCCACCGGAGCTGTTCGGCTACGCCGATGACGTGACGCAGTACGAGTTCGACCCCGAGGGTGCCGTGGCGCTGCTGGAGGAGGCCGGTCACACGCTGCCGATCCAGCTGCAGTTCGCGTACCCGACGGACGTGTCACGCCCGTACATGCCCAACGCGCAGGCCAACGCCGAGGCGTTCGCCGCGGACCTGGAGGCCCAGGGTGCGTTCGAGGTCGAGCTGGTCTCCGACACCTGGAGCCCCGACTACCTCGGCAAGGCGTTCGCCGGTGACTACGAGCTGTACCTGCTGGGCTGGACCGGCGACTTCGGCGATCCCGACAACTTCCTCGGGACGTTCTTCCAGACGCCGAACCAGCCGGAGTGGGGCTTCGAGGAAGCGGCGATCCACGACATCCTCGACGAGGCGGAGTCGGAGACGGACGTCGACGCCCGCACCGCTCTGTACGAGGAGGCGAACCGCCTCATCGCCGACTACATCCCGGGCGTGCCGTACGTGCACACCCAGCCGGCGTTGGCGTTCCGTGCGAACGTGACCGGCTACCAGCCGAGCCCGGTCTCGCTGGAGCCGTTCTCGCTGGTCACGGTCAGCTAGCCAGGTAGTACGAACGACGAGAGGGGGGCGGCCACGTGGCCGCCCCCCTCTCGGCTGAGCCAGCACTTAGGATGCCCGGCCATGCTCCGGTACATCGGCAAGCGGCTGCTCGCGCTCATCCCGATCGTGATCGGGATGAGCCTCATCGTGTTCCTCTACGTGCGCGCCCTGCCGGGCAGCCCCGCCGACGCGCTGCTGGGGGAGCGCGCGACGCGCGAGACCACCGCAGCGCTCGAGCAGCAGCTCGGCCTCAACGAACCGATCCACGTGCAGTACTGGAACTACGCGACGAACATCGCGACGGGCGATCTCGGGATCTCGCTGCGCACTCGCCGACCGGTCTGGGACGAGCTCAGGGAGCGGTTCCCGGCCACGGTCGAACTCGCCCTCGCGGCGATGATCGTGGCCGTCGGCGTCGGGGTTCCCCTGGGCTTCGTGGCGGCGAAGCGCTACGGCGGCTTCCTGGACAACTCCAGCCTGGTGGCCTCCCTGATCGGGATCAGCTTCCCGATCTTCTTCCTGGCTCTGCTGCTGAAGTTCGTGTTCGCGGTGAAGCTGGGTTGGCTGCCGAGCATCGGCCGGCTGGAGGTGACGCGCAACATCGCCCATCCGACCAACCTGTACCTGGTGGACGCGCTGGTCGCGTGGGACTGGGGCGCGTTCTGGGACGCGGTTCGCCACCTGATCCTGCCGGCGATCGCGCTCGCGACCATCCCGCTCGCGATCATCGCACGGATCACGCGCGCTGCCGTCCTCGACGTGCTCAACGAGGACTACGTGCGGACCGCCCACGCGAAGGGTCTCCCGGGGAGGATCGTCGACAGCCGTCACGTGCTGAAGAACGCCATGCTCCCGGTCGTGACCGTCGTGGGCCTCCAGATGGGTCTGCTGCTCACCGGGGCGATCCTCACCGAGACGGTGTTCAACTGGCAGGGCCTGGGCCTGTGGATCCTCGACGCCATCCGGTTCCGTGACTTCGCGGTGCTCCAGGCGGGGATCCTCTTCTTCGCCGTCGTGGTCGCCGTTACCAACCTGCTCGTCGACATCAGCTACGCGTTCCTCAACCCCCGCATCCGGTACCGATGAGCGTCGCCGAAGCCGAGAGCCTCGAGCTCGCCGTCGAGCAGACGTCGGGGCTGTGGCGCGATGCCTGGGGCCGTCTGCTGCACAACCCGGCAGCGATCGTCGGGGCGCTCGTCGTGCTCGCCTTCATCGGCGTCGCGGTACTCGCGCCCGTACTCGCCCCGCACGGCCCGACCGACCGTGTCGGGGGCTTGGCCGCGGTTCCGCCCGGGCCGTCCTCCGAGTTCCCCTTCGGGCTCGACATCCAGGGCCGCGATCTGCTGTCGCGCGTGATCTTCGGCACCCGCCTGTCGCTACTCGTCGGCGTCGTCTCGGTGGCGGTCGGGTTGTCGTTGGGGATGATCCTCGGCTCGGTGTCGGGCTACTTCGGCGGTCGGATCGACGGCGTCATCATGCGGGTGATGGATCTGATGATGGCGTTCCCCGCCTTCATCCTCGCGATCGGCCTGGTCACCGTGCTCGGTCAGGGCCTGGTGCAGATCATGTTCGCCATCGGGATCGTCCAGGTCCCGATCTTCGCGCGGTTGTTGCGCGGCTCGATCATCGGCCAGCGCGAGGCCGACTACGTCCTCGCGGCGCGGTCGCTGGGCACGCCGGGTCCGCGCCTGCTCATGGGTCACATCCTGCCGAACTCGGTCGCGCCCGTGATCGTCCAGGCGACGCTCGCGATGGCCACCGCGATCATCGAGGTCGCCGGACTTTCGTTCGTGGGGCTGGGTCCGGATGACCCGAGCCTGCCGGAGTGGGGGCGCATGCTGGCCGAGTCCGCCGATCGGCTGCAGAACGCGGCGCACCTGGTGATCTTCCCCGGGTTCGCCATCGTGATCAGCGTGCTGGGCATCAACCTGCTGGGCGACGGGCTGCGTGAGGCCATCGACCCCCGGCTCAAGTCGTGACGGCCGGACCCGTCATGTCCGTACGTGATCTCGCGGTGCACTTCCGCACGCGCAAGGTGACGGTCCACGCCGTCAACGGTATCTCGTTCGACATCCACGCCGGCGAGACGCTCGGGATCGTCGGGGAGTCCGGGAGCGGCAAGTCGGTCTCCGCGCTGGCGATGCTCGGGATCCTGCCGAAGGCCGGACGTGTCACCAGTGGGCAGGTGCTGCTCGACGGCACGGACCTACTAACGCTGGGCAAGCGCGGACTCCGCGATGTACGGGGCAAGGACATCGCGATGGTGTTCCAGGACCCCATGACCTCGCTGAACCCGGTGCTGCGCATCGGCCGGCAGCTGACCGAGTCGCTGTCGGTGCACCTCGGCATGGACGACACCGCGGCACGGCAGGAGGCCTCCCGCCTGCTCGACCGGGTCGGGATCCCCGATGCCCACCGACGCCTGGACGACTACCCCCACCAGTTCTCCGGCGGCATGCGCCAGCGGGTCATGATCGCGATGGCGATCTCGTGTCGTCCGAAGGTCCTGATCGCCGACGAGCCCACGACGGCGCTCGACGTCACCATCCAGGCGCAGATCCTGGAGTTGCTGCGCGAGCTGGTCGACGAGGAGCGGATGGCGCTCATCCTCATCACGCACGATCTGGGCGTCGTCGCAGGCGTGTGCGAGCGGACCCACGTCATGTACGCGGGGCGCTTCGTCGAGACCGGACCGACCTCGCTGCTGTTCGATCGGCCCAAGCACCCCTACACGCTGGGTCTCCTGCGCTCGGTTCCGCGCCTGGACGCCGACGCGAAGGAGCGGCTTCAGCCGATCGGTGGGGTGCCTCGGGACCTGCGCGAGGAGCCGACGTTCTGTGCCTTCGCGCCGCGCTGCCCGAAGGCTCAGGACCGGTGTGTGGCGGAGCTGCCTCTGCTCGAGCCGAAGGACGGCCCCGGGCACGAGGCAGCGTGCTTCTTCCCGGTCACGCCGGAGGAGCTCGACCGCGGACTGATGCGCGGTGAGGAGCGGACGGCGTGAGTTCGATGACCATCGGCGAACGCCCCGCCGACGAGCTGGTCGGCATCGAGGAGCTCCGCGTCCACTTCCCGATCGAGGGCGGGATCCTGCTCGGCCGTGATCTGGGGGTGGTCAAGGCGGTCGACGGCATCAGCCTGTCCATCGGTCGCGGCGAGACCCTCGGACTCGTCGGCGAGTCCGGCTGCGGCAAGACGACGGTCGGACGCTCGCTGCTACGGCTCTACGAGCCCACGGCCGGACGCATCTGGTTCGACGGACAGGAGATCACCGCGCTGTACGGCAAGGAGCTGCGCCAACTTCGGCGTCGCATGCAGATGATCTTCCAGGACCCGTACTCGTCGCTGAACCCCCGCCGGAACATCGCGTCGATCGTCGGTGAACCGCTGCGGGTCCACGGCCTCGCCAACCGTGCCACCGCTGACAGCAAGGTCCGTGAGCTGCTCGAGGTGGTCGGGCTACCGCCGGACGCCATCAACCGCTACCCCCACGAGTTCTCGGGTGGACAGCGCCAGCGCATCGGCGTCGCGCGTGCTCTGGCGCTCAACCCCGACCTGATCGTCGCGGACGAGCCCGTGTCGGCGCTCGACGTGTCGATCCAGGCGCAGCTGATCAACCTCCTAGAGGACCTGCAGAACGAGTTCGAGCTGACCTACCTGTTCATCGCCCACGATCTGGCGGTCGTCCGCCACATCTCTGACCGCATCGCGGTCATGTACCTGGGCATGTTGGCGGAGGTCGCCCTGGCCGCCGACCTCTACCGCGAGCCGCTGCATCCCTACACACGTGCGCTGCTGTCCGCGGTGCCGATCCCCGACCCGAAGGTCGAGCAGACACGCGAGCGCATCCTCCTGCCCGGCGACCTACCCTCGCCGGCGAACCCACCGTCCGGCTGTCGGTTCCACACCCGCTGCCCCTGGCGCCAGCCGACGCGCTGTCACGACGAGGTGCCCCCGCTGCGCAGCCTCCGGACCGGCCACGAGGTCGCGTGCCACTACGCCGAGGAGATCGCCGACGGCGTGCTGCGCCCCGCCAGCGACACCATCGTCCGCGGCTGAACCAGGCTCACGGTGCGACGACGTGCGCCCAGTCCAGCGAGCGCCGCACCGCCTCGGTCCAGCCGCCACGCAGGCCCGCGCGTGTGATCGCGTCCATGCCGGGTTCGAAGCGGCGGTCGAGCCGCCACGCATCGGTGATCTCATCCGTCGAGGACCAGACCCCCGCCCCGAGCCCGGCGAGGTAGGCCGCACCCATCGCGGTGGTCTCGTGGACGACGGGTCGCAGCACATCGACACCGAGGATGTCCGCCTGGAACTGGGCGAGCAGGTCGTTGCTGGAGGCACCCCCATCGATGCGCAACTCGGCGAGTGGCTGACCCGACTCACGGACCATCAGGTCGGCGACGTCCGCCGATTGGTAGGCCATGGCCTCGAGGGCGGCGCGTGCCAGGTGGGCACGGGTCGTCCCTCGGGTGATCCCGACGATGGTGCCACGGGCGTCCTGGTTCCAGTGCGGTGCGCCGAGCCCCACGAAGGCGGGCACGAGGTACACGCCCTCGTTGCCGTCGGGCAGCGATCGCGCCAGCTCCTCGGTGTCCGAGGCGTGGGTGATCACCTCGAGACCATCACGCAGCCACTGCACCGCCGCCCCGGTCACGAAGATCGCACCTTCGAGGCAGTAGGTCACCACCCCGCCGAGCCGCCACGCCACCGAGGTCAGCAAGCCCTTCTCCGACACCGGCGCCTCGGAGCCGGTGTTCAGCAGCAGGAAGGAGCCCGTCCCGTAGGTGTTCTTCGACATCCCCGGGAACCAGCACCCCTGTCCGAACAAGGCGGCTTGCTGGTCGCCGGCGATCCCCGTGATCGGCGCCGCGATCCCGAGGAACGTCGCGGGGTCGGTGCGGCCGAAATCACCCGCCGAATCGCGGACCTCGGGCAGGACCTCCTCGGGGACGCCGAGCAGGTCCAGCATGTCCTCGCTCCACGCATCCCCACGGATGTCCCACAGCATCGTGCGGGACGCGTTGGAGGGCTCGGTCGCGTGCACCCGCCCCGCGGTCAGCCTGGCCACCAACCAGGTGTCGATCGTGCCGAACGCGAGCTCACCAGCTGTGGCTCGCCGACGTGCTCCCTCCACCTCGTCGAGGATCCAGGCCAGCTTCGTTCCGCTGAAGTACGCGTCGATGACCAGTCCGGTCGCCATCCGCACCTGGGTCTGGTTGCCCTCCTCCTTCAGCCGGTCGCACCACGCGGCCGTGCGCCGGTCCTGCCACACGATCGCCGGGTGGATAGATCGGAGGTCCGCACGATCCCACACGACGGTCGTCTCGCGCTGGTTGGTGATGCCCACGCAGGTGACCTCGGTGGGGGGCGTCGCCGCGACCGCGAGGGCCTCGGTGCACGCCTCGACGGTGGCCGTCCAGATGGCGTCGGGATCGTGCTCGACCCAACCGGGTCGTGGGAAGTGCTGCTCGAACTCGCGGTAGCCCGCCCCCAGCACGTTCCCGGCGATGTCGATGATGAAGCCGCGTACGCCCGTCGTGCCCTCATCGATCGCGAGGATGCGCGTCACGGGTTCCTCCCTGCCGACGCCACCGAACGTAGCTGGGTAGTCTCCGACCTCGGCTCGTCGAGCGGAACGCGGTTTGGGTCGCACGCCCGGTGTCACCGCCGCCGTGTTCGCGGCGGCACTCGCTGTGACCGTGGCGTGTGGGGCATCCGACGCCGCACCGCAGATGCCCCCGACGATCGGGATGCTCCGCGTCGTGCCGGACGAGGACCACGGCGTGTTCGTCTCCGAGCTGCGTGCACAGGGGTGGAACGTCGGGCCCGACGTGGTCGTGCTGCCTGAGGATCCCGAGCAGCTGTTCCCCGACGAGGAGGCGGCGAGGGTCGCGCTTCGGTCGTGGGTCGCGGGCGGCGTGGACGTCATCATCGCGTTCTCGACGCCGTTCGCACGGCTGGCTGCGGATGAGGGCCGTGGGTTGCCCGTGCTGTTCCTGCTGAACGATCCCGTGGCCGCCGGCCTCGTGGGGGACATCGGGCGCCCCGATCGGGGAGCGACCGGCGTCACGTTCCGCACCCCCGCTGACCGCACGCTCGCACTCGCCCAGCGACTGATCGGAACGCTCGACCACATCGGCTACCTGAGCCCGGACGATGACGCCGGCGTCGAGGGTCACCGTGCAGCGGTGCAAGCCGCTGCCGATGAGCTCGGCGTCCGCGTCTCCGAGTCGAGGTTCGCCTCCGATGGACAGGTCGCTACGGCGGTGGACGAGCTCGTCGCTGCCGACGTGGACGCGGTCTGGCTCGCGAACAGCACCGCGACCATCCAGGCGCTCGATCCGCTCCGGGCGGCGTTGGACGCGGCCGAGCTCCCCGTCATCGCGAACACCGACTTCATCGACTTCGCCGTGCTCATCGTCACCCCCGAGGGTGCCGAGCTGCGCAGACAGCTCGCGCGCCAAGCTACTCGGCTGCTCGCCGGCGCCGACGTCTCGGCGGTGCCGGTCGAGGATCCCCGGAAGTTCGTGGTCATCTTGAACCGCACGGTGGCGGCGGCGCTGGGCCTGCCTGAACCAGAACCGGAACTGCTCCGGCAGGCGGACGTGGTGCGGTGAACGCCATGAGCAGCCACGAGACGGGGGTGCGGGAGGCTCGGAGGGGCCCGAGCATCATCCGGCGCCTGGTGACGATCACGGTCGTGGCCGGCCTCGTCACCGGTCTGGTCGGCGTCTCGCTCGTCCGCCAGGCGGAGCGACGCGAGGTGCGTGCTGACGCAGCCGCCAAGAACCTCGCCGCTGCGGAGCGGACCGCCACCCTGCTGGACGGCCGGGTCGATGCCGTCCTCGGACAGCTCGAGCTGCTGGCAGCCCGCCGCGTGATCGCACAGTTCGATCCTCGGGCGACCGACGAGCTGGGGGTCGCACTGCGGGTCTCCGACGAGCTAGACGAACTGCAGCTGTTCGATGACAACGGGCGCGCCGTGTCCGCCGCAGCCTCCGCACTGCTCCTGACCCCCGACGACATCCCACACCGTCCCGGGCTCGTCGAGGGGCTGGGGTCGGGGCGGCGGGTCACGGTCATCCGTGATGGCCCCCTCCCCGTCGTGGAGCTGGTCGTGCCGGTCGAGGACCCGCCAGGACACGTCGTCGGCGCCCTCGTCGGGCGCACCCCGCTGTCCATCCTCACCGAGGAGGCCGAGGCACGGCTCCGCGGGACCGGCACCACGGCGCTCGTGGTCGCGAGCGATGGCACGATCCTGGCTCATCGGGAACTCGACCGCGTGCTCCGACAGGAGGTCTACCCGGTCGATGACGTGTTCTCGGGCGACCGGCGCGTCGCGACGCTCCGCGGTGACGACCGTTCCCCGACGCTCGCGGCGCTGGCCATGGCGGCGACGCTGCCGGTCTCGGTCGTCGTCGAGCAGAGCGAGGCGGACGCCCTCGCCCCGGTCGAGCCGGCCCTCGGGGGCGTGACGGTCGTCTTCCTCGCCGTGCTCATCGCCATCGTGCTGGCCGTGATCCTCATGGGCCGGCGCCTCCTGGCGCCACTGGGTGCACTCGCCGACGCGGTCGAACGGCTGGGGCGCGGCGAGCGTGGCACCCGTGTGGACCTGCACGGAACGACCGAGATCGACGTGCTGGCCACGGGGTTCAACACCATGGCGGACAAGCTGCAGCTGCGCCAGGAGGAACTCGAGGCCGCCGAACGGGCGGCGCGACGCTCGGAGGAACGCCTGCGGCTGATGGTCGAGGGCGTGGAGGACTACGCGATCGTGCTCCTCGACCTCGAGGGCAACGTCAGGACGTGGAACACCGGTGCGCGACGCCTGCTCGGTCACGAGGCCGAGGATGCCATCAGCAAGTCCTTCACGTCGATCGTCGCCGAGGGTGACCCCTCGATCATCGACGCCGCGAGCAGCTCGGGGCGCAACGATCAGGAGGGTTGGTGCAGGAAGGCCGACGGTTCGCGCTTCTGGGCGCGCACGGTCGTGACCCGCCTGCTCGATGAGGACGGCGCACCGTACGGCTTCGCGGTCGTCCTCCACGACCTGAGCGATCGTCAGGCTGCACGCGATGCGATGGAACAGGCCCTCCACCGTGAGCAGCAGGCCGCTGAGGAGGTCCGGCGTACCTCGCAGCTCAAGGACGAGTTCCTCGTCATCGCCGCGCACGAACTGCGCACGCCGCTGGCGACCATCCTCGGCGCCAGCTCGGTGCTGGCCGAGGACTGGGACGACCTGCCTGACGACGAGGCTGCTGACCTCGGTGCGATGGTCCACCGACACGCACAGGACATGCGCCTCATCGTCGATCGGCTCCTGGACTTCAACCGCCTCCAGGCGGGTCAGGTGAAGCTGTCGCCGTCGACGTTCGACCTGCGTCGGGAGATCGAGGCGGACATCGAGCTGTTGAGTGCACACCTCGTCGAGCATCACGTTCACGTCGATGCCCCGTCGCGCTCGGTGTGTCTCGACCGTTCCGCGCTGCGCCACGTCATCACGAACCTCGTCTCCAACGCGGCGAAGTTCTCCGCGTCGGGATCGCCCGTGATCATCAGCGGCGAAGTATCAGATGGAGAGGTCATCCTGCGCGTCGCCGACCAGGGCGTCGGGATCCACCCAGACGAGCGGGAGCACATCTTCGATCTGTTCCGGCAGGGGTCGCACCAGGTCTCGACGTCTCGTGGCACGGGCGTGGGGCTCGCCATCGTCAAGCGGTACGTGACCCTCGCCGGCGGTCAGGTCGAGGTCGACAGCACGCCGGGAGACGGGACGACGTTCACGGTGACGATGCCGCAGTCCGTGTCACGCTGATGGCGCCACCTCGTGTCCTGAGTCGCAGATACGTTGAGGAATTCCGGCCTCAGCTCGCCCCTGGCGGCGTTGCGGACTCGCCCACATAGCGCTGCTATGCGGGCTCGCCGCGCCTTGCCAGGAACGAGCTGAGCCTCGGACTTCTCTCAACAACCTACGACTCAGAACACTTGGCTGCGCTCGGTGATGAGGTCGCGCTTGCGGACCTTGCCGTTGGGCTCCCGTGGCAGTCGGCTCACCACTTCCCAGCTGCCGGGCACCTTGTAGTCGGCGATGCGCGAGCTGGCGAAGCGGGTCAGGTCGTCAGGTGTCGCCTCGCTGCCGGCACGCAGCTCCACGATCGCGTGGACGCGCTGGCCCAGCCGCTCGTCGGGTAGGCCGATGACCGCCAGGTCCACGACGTCAGGGTGTCCGGCGACGACGGACTCGACCTCCGCGGGGTAGACGTTGACGCCTCCCCGCAGGATGAGGTCGGTGCGCCGGTCGGCCAGGTACAGGTAGCCCTCGTCATCGAGCCAGCCCAGGTCACCGACGGTGAAGCGGTCGTCCACGTAGGCCGCGGCCGTCTTGTCGGGATCGTTGTGGTAGCGGGGCGCGTACCCGGGTACCGACGACAGGTAGACCGTGCCGACCTCGCCCGGCGAGAGGGGCTGGGCGTCGTCGTCCAGGATCGTGATCGACAGGCCCGGGAAGGGCCGCCCGACCGAACCGGGGTGCTCGAGCCAGTCCTCCGGCCCGATGACCGTCCCCATGCCCTCCGACGCCCCGTAGTACTCCCAGACGGTCCCCTCGGGGAACAGCTCGATGACGGCACGCTTGACCGGCTCGGGACACGGTGCCGCACCGTGCAGGATCCTGCGGATGGACGACAGGTCGTACCGTGCCCGCACCTGCGGATCGAGTTGCAGGATGCGGACGAAGTTCGCCGGCACCATGTGGCTGTTGGTCACGCCGTGCTCGTCGATCAGCCGCAGGCACCCCTCGGCATCGAAACGTTCCAGCACCACGACGGTCGCGCCCTCGACCAGATGCATCTGGGCGTAGGCCCCTGGAGCGGTGTGGTACGCCGGGCCGGTCAGGAGGTGCACGTCGTCGGCCCCGAACCCCCAGAAGTCCATGAACGGCTGGGGAGGCGCTTCGACGAGGGGGACCGGGTCGGGACGGTCGATCCCCTTGGGTCGCCCCGTCGTGCCGGAGGTGTAGTTCATCCACATCACGGGCGTGCCGAGGTGGTCGTCGCGCGGTGGCCACGGCGGGGCATCGTCTGGAACACCCCGTGAGACGTCCAGGGTGGCGACGTCGACGTCGGCGGTGCTGTCGTCGTGGACCAGCACCCGCGCCCCGCTGTCCTCGAGGACGTGTGCGACCTCGGGGCCCGCGGAGCGGTAGCTGATCGGCACGACGAGGCAGCCGAGGCGTGCGGCCGCGTTCCAGGCGGCGAAGATCTCCGGCCGGTTCCGGCAGCGCACCGCCACACGATCGCCAGGTCGCACGCCCCGATCCGCGAGCGCGTGGGCGATGCGGTTCGTCGCGGCGTCGAGCTCGCCGAACGTCCACGCTCGGTCGCCGGCGACGAGGGCCGCCCGCTCGGGCTCGGCGGTCGCGATCGCGTGGATCCCCCGGACTGACATAGCCGTCAGCCTACTGGCGTCCTCCGTGCCAGGGTTACGATGAGGCCGTTCGAGGACAGGTGAGGCGTGGTCTCCCGTATCGGGATCCTGACAGGTGGCGGCGACTGCCCCGGCCTGAACGCGGCCATCCGGGCCGTCGTGCGCAAGGCCGATCAGCACAACGTGCAGTGCTTCGGTTTCCCGGAGGGGTGGCGGGGCGTCATCGAGAACCAAGCGCAGCAACTGACACTGGGCTCGACGCGTGGCCTGCTCCACCGAGGCGGGACCATCCTCGGCACGTCCCGGACCGACCCCTACCGGGTCGACGACGGCATCGAACGCATCCACGACACCCTCGACATCCACCGACTCGACGGCCTGGTCGTCATCGGGGGCGAGGGCACGCTGTCAGCGGCCACGCGCCTCTACGTGGACGAGGGCGTCCCGATCGTCGGCGTCCCGAAGACGATCGACAACGACGTGGGCGGGACCGAGCTGACGGTCGGGTTCATCACGGCGGTGCAGGTCGCGACCGAGGCGGTCGACCGGCTGCACTCGACCGCCGAGTCGCACAACCGCGTGATGGTCCTCGAGGTCATGGGGCGCCACGCGGGGTGGATCGCCACCTACGCCGGCATCGCCGGCGGGGCGGACGCGATCCTGATCCCGGAGAAGCCGTTCTCCATCGACGACGTGGGTCGGCACCTCAAGCACCGCGTCGGTCACGGCCGCGACTTCTCGATCGTGGTCGTGGCCGAAGGAGCCCAGCCCGAACCCGGCACGATGGAGGTCCCCGAGCCCCCCAAGGACGAGTTCGGGCGGCCCCGGCTGGGGGGCATCGGGCACACGATCGCGCACGAGATCGAGACCCGGACCGGGTTCCCGTCGCGGGTCACGATACTGGGACACGTCCAGCGCGGTGGGACGCCCGAACCGATCGACCGCGTCCTCGCGACCCGGTACGGCGTCCGCGCGGTCGAACTCGCCAGGGACGGATCGTGGGGCGGGATGACGGCGCTGGCCGGCAGCGAGATCGTCTCGGTGCCGCTCACCGAGGCCACGAAGGAGTTGAAGCAGGTCCCGGCGACCCTCTACGAGGTCGCCGAGGTCTTCTTCGGATGACCACGGCGCCGGACGAACTGCTCGATCTCGCGGTCAGCACGGCGCGCGAGGCCGGTGCGCTCCTGCAGCGGTTCGCCGACGGCCGCGACCTCGACGTCGCGACGAAATCGTCCGCCACCGACCCGGTGTCGGAGGCCGACCACGCCAGTGAACGCCTGATCACCGAGCGTCTCCTCGGGGCACGACCCGCCGACGGCCTCCTGGCCGAGGAGGACACCGGGAACCGCTCGAGCACCAGCGGGCTCACCTGGGTCGTCGATCCCCTGGACGGGACGGTCAACTACCTCTACGGCATCCCGCAATGGTGCGTCTCGATCGCCGTGGAGGATGAGGACGGTCCCGTGGCCGGGGTCGTGTTCGATCCTGCGAAGGACGAACTGTTCAGTGCCGCTCGCGGCGGTGGCGCCCACCTCAACGGCGACCCCATCCGCACGAGCGGCGTCGCTGCACTCGCTGACACGCTGGTCGCGACGGGGTTCGCCTACGAACCGCCGATCCGCACCGATCAGGCGGAGGTCGCCGCGGCGATGGTGCGTGACCTGCGCGACCTGCGACGCGCAGGGGCTGCGGCCCTCGACCTCGCCTGGGTAGCGGCGGGACGACTCGACGCCTACTACGAGGGCAACCTCAAGCCCTGGGACTGGAGCGCGGGGCGGCTGCTGGTGGAGGAGGCAGGGGGCCGGACGACACCGTGCGAGGTGGAACTCGCGGGGCGCTGGCGTCCGGCGCTCGCCGCCTCGGGGGCGCCGGTGCACGATGCGCTCGTGGCGTGGGTCCGCGAGCACGGGGCGCGGCTCAGCTGAGCACCGGCAGATCCGGGTCGTCGTGCTCGCGACGCCCCGTGGCGGCGAGGATCCACCCGATGTCGTCGCGTTCGAGGTCGACCGGGCGCGGAGCGGCGAGGAGGGCGTCGAGCAGCGCCGTCGTGACCTCCACCCCCAGCGGCGTCGCCACCTCCTCGAGGTCGAGTCCGTGTCGCAGGTCGAGGCCGTGCACGGTCGCCTCGACCACGCGCGAGGTCAGGTAGTGGTCCAGACGCATCGCGCCGAACGGCGAGCGGATGACGCGGTCGGGACGCGCCTCCTCGGCCAGCTGCACGGCGGTGGTGGTCGCGCTGTGGTACGCGGCGAGCACGTCGGCCGGTGTGCGGTCGCCGGCCTGCTCGATGGTCCGTGCGGCGATGTCGTCGGGGCGTGCCTGGCCTCGCGCCCCGCGCCAGTAGCCGAGCCAGTCGAGGTCGGGACCGGGAGGCTCGGGGGCGCGCACGTAGGCGACGATGCGGTCGTAGGCGCGGGTGAGGTGCACCAGGAGCTGGCGCACGTTCCACGCCCCGAGCCTCGTGGGCTGGCTCCAGGCCTCGAGCGACAGCGCGTCGAGCGCTGGCGACAGGGCCTGTGCCTCGGCCTGCAGTGCGGCGATCGACAGCTCGAACGGCACGGGACATCGATCCGCTGGCCCCACGCGAGCTCCCACGTCGGTGCCGTCAACGTACCGTTGCTCGGTAGGGTCAGATCACCCGACACGGGAGGCTGCCCGGTGAGGCTGGTGGATCTGCGCTCGGACACGGTGACCCGACCGACCGATGGCATGCGCAAGGCGATGGCTGAAGCCGAGGTCGGCGACGACGTGTACCGCGAGGACCCGACGATCAACACGCTCCAGGAGCGCGCCGCCGAGATGCTCGGCTTCCAGGCCGGTCTGTTCACTCCCAGCGGCTCGATGGCCAACGCGATCTGGCAGCTCACGCTCGCCCGACCGGGCACCGAGGTGCTCTGTGAGGCGGATGCGCACATCGTCAACTACGAGGCGGGGGCGGGTGCGCTCTGGGCCGGCGTGCAGTACCGCACCGTGCCGGCGGAGCGCGGGCTGCTGACCCTCGAGCAGGTCGTCGCCAACGTGCGCCCCGACAGCTTCCCGGCGACGCCGACGACGCTGGTCAGTCTCGAGCAGACCCACAACCGCCACGGGGGGAGCGTCTACCCGATGTCGCAGCTGGCCGCGATCGCTGGCGCTGTCCACGACGCGGGGATCCCGGTCCACGTCGACGGCGCCCGGGTCTGGAACGCCGTGGTCGCCTCGGCGGACGACGCGAGCACGTACGGCAGCACCGTCGACGGTATGAACTTCTGCTTCTCGAAGGCGCTCGGCGCCCCGGTCGGATCGGTGATGGTCGGGGCGGCCGACGCCATCGAGCAGGCACGGTCGTGGCGCCGACGACTCGGCGGGGGCATGCGTCAGGCGGGCGTGCTCGCCGCCGCTGCCCTGTACGCGCTCGACCACCACATCGACCGGCTCGCCGACGACCACGCGAACGCGCGCCTGATGGCGCAGATCCTGGCCGACGCGGTGCCGGACCGGGTCGACGTGGCTGCGGTCGAGACCAACATGGTCTACGTCGACCTCGGCGCCGTCTCGCTGCCGGAGGTGCTCGGGGCGCTGTCCGAGGAGGACGTCCTCGTCGGTGCGATGGGCCCGACCACCCTGCGGCTGGTGACCCACCTCGACGTCGACACCGAGGGGTGCCGCCGTGCCGCCGAGCTGCTCGCCCGGATCCTCACGGGGCGTCGCTGACGACGCCACGACCCGCCTGCGTGGAGACCTGTGCGCATATCTGACGCCAACTCTCCACGGAGCCACGGCGGCGCGCGCGCCGTCCCGTCGCCGACGGGGGCAACGAGGTCTAGCCCCTCTACGCTGGCGTGATGGAGTGCCTCTCGTGCGGAGCCGTCGCGCCCTCCGGCTCGCGTTTCTGCCCCACCTGCGGCTACCTGCTGACACCGGTGGGTGACGAACGCCGCGTGGTGACCGTCGTGTTCGCCGACCTCGTGGGCTACACGCGTCTCGGCGAGAGCATGGACCCCGAACGGTTGAAGCTGCTGCTCGACCGCGGCTTCGAGCGTCTGAGCCGGGAGGTCACCGCGTTCGGAGGGACCGTCGACAAGATCGTCGGCGACGAGATCGTCGCGGTCTTCGGCGCCCCGACCTCGCACGAGGACGACGCCGAGCGCGCGGTCCGGGCCGCGTTGCGGCTGCACGAGACCCTGGCGGCGTACGGAACCGAGAGTGACCTCGATCTGCAGCTGCGGGTCGGGGTCAACACCGGCGAGGTCCTCGTCGGCACCATGGCCGGCGGCGACGACTACACCGTCATGGGCGACGTCGTGAACGTCGCCCAGCGCCTCGAGACGGCCGCGCGCCCCGGCCAGACGCTCGTGGGCGCAGCGACCTACGCGGAGACGCGCGACGTCATCGCGTACGACTCGGTCGGGCGCGTCCGACTGCGCGGCCGGGACGAGCGCATGGAGGCGTGGTCGGCGACCGCACCGACCGGCCCGCCGGGCTACCGGCAAGCCACGCGACGGACCCCGTTCGTTGGCCGCGATCGCGAGCTGACCGTCGTCCGGACGCTCATCGATCTCGCCATGACGCGGTCGCGAGCCCAGGCCATCGTCCTCATCGGCGAGGCCGGGGTCGGCAAGCGCCGACTCGCCGAGGAGGCGGGAGCGCTGGCGACGGCTGAGCACGGCGCCAAGGTGCTCGTCGGTCGCTGCCTGCCCTACGGAGAAGCCGGCCCGATGTGGCCCCTCGTCGAGATGATCCACGCGGCTTGCGACCTCCCGATCGACACCCCCGCCGACGAACTCGCTGACGTGCTGCGGACCGCGGTGCGGGCCGATCTCGAGGGAGTGCGCAGCGACGAGCACATCGAGCGCATCACCGAGGGCGTGCTGCACATCGTCGGCGTCCCCGGGGCACTCGACGGACTCGAGCCCGCGAAGGCGCGCGACGAGTCCTACCGCGCGCTCGTCGATTTCCTCGACGTGATCATCAACCAGGTCCCAGTCGTGCTCGCGTTCACCCAGGTGCAGTGGGCCGACGAGTCCCTCGACGTGTTGTTCGCCCAGGTCCTCCGACGGCTGAACGACCGTCGCTTCGTGATCCTCGGCACCGGCCGGCCCGACCTACTCCAGCGGTGGCGGCCCCCTCCACGGACCAACGTGACGGTCCTCGAGATCGCGCCGCTCGACGCTGCCGGCGCGAGCGGTCTGCTGGCTGCTCTGCTCGGGCGTGAGATCGCCCCCGAGCGCCGCGATGTGCTGCTCGAGCGCAGCGGCGGCAACCCGCTGTACCTCGAAGAGCTGGTGGCGCTCCTCGACGCGTCCGGAGGCCTCGATGGTCGCGGCGACGAGGCCGAGAAACCCGACGCCCTGCGCGTGCCGGGTTCCCTGCGCGGCCTGATCGGCGCTCGACTGGATGCGCTCGCGCCGGAGTACCGATCCCTGGTCGAGGACGCCGCCGTCGTCGGTCGGACCGGGCCACTCGGTGCACTGCGGATCCTGTCGGACCGGCGCGGAGCCGCGACCGAACCGTCGCTGCGGGGTGTGGGCGACCTGTTGGTGGCGCGGGACGGTGAGTACGAGTTCAAGTCGGACGTGGTCCGGGAGGTCGCCTACGCCCGGCTCCCGAAGGCGGAGCGAGCCCGCCGTCACGCGGCGGTTGGGTCCTGGTTCGCTGCGCGTCAGCGCGACACGGACCAGGACGTGCACGAGCACGTTGCTCAGCACTACGGGGCGGCCGCGCGCCTGGCCTCCGAGTTCGGCCACGTCGACGGTCTGCCGGACGATGTCCTCGACGCCGCCATCGTCGCGATCGACGAGGCGGCCACGCGCGCTAGCGAGCGTGATCTGCTCCCGGTGGCCGAGCGGTGGTACGACGAGGCGCTCGCGCTCGCCGCCGACCCAGGGCCAACCCGGACCCACTTGCTGCTGGGGCGAGCCCACGCGCGGGTCGGCCGCCGTGACCTCGACGGAGCTCAGGCCGACGTCGACGCCGTCCTGGACCACGTCGAGGACGACGATGTGGTCACGCGTGCCACCGCGCTGACGATCCTCGGTGACATCCGCCAGAAGCGCGGACAGCTCGACGAGGCGGTCGCGACCCTCGAGTCCGCGACGGCGCTGTGGACCGAGATGGAGTCCGATGGGTCACCGGAGGGTCCGGCCGAGACGATGCGGACGCTCGGGATGACGCACCTGTTCGCAGGTCGCATCGACGATGCGGAGAAGGCGATCGTCGACGCCCTCGAACTAGCCCGCCTCGCCGCCGACCGTCGGGGCGAGGCGTGGGCAGAGCAGAACCTCGCGTGGATCAGCTTCATGCGCGGCGATACCCGCGAGGCGGAGTCACGCCTCGAGTCGGCAGCGCTGCGGTTCGGCGAGATCAAGGACCGCGCGGGACTCGCGTGGGCGTTCGGCCTCCTGGGGTGGGTGCGCTTCTACGAAGGTCGTCTCGAGGACGCCGAGGCGCTCGCGGAGCAGGTGCTGCCCGAGGCCGAGGCCGTCGACGACCGCTGGGGTGGCGCGATCACGAAGGTCCTGCTCGCCGCTGTGAGGCTCTGGCGCGGTCGCGCGGCGCAGTCGGTCACGCTCGCGGACGAGGCACGGGCGACGTCCCGCGACCTCGGCGACGCGTGGGGGGAGCTGCAGTCGCTCCTGCCCCTCTCGCGCGCCCTGGTTGCGGTGGGCCGTCTCGCCGACGGTCGGCGCGCGATCGCCGACGCCCGGTCCCTGGCGAAGCGAGTCCCCGACCCCAGCGTGCGGCTGCTGATGAGCATGTACGCCGCGCAGATCGCCGTCACGGTCGGCGACGTGAAGGCCGTCCTGCGCGAGATGGAGGCGATCGCGGCCGACGTGGGCGAGAACGAGTTCGTCGACGACGCCGAGCGCCTCGGACTGCGCGGACTGGGCCGGCTCCTGGACGGTGAGGTCGGTGGGGCGCTGGCGGACCTGGCAGCGGCGAGGGAGGCTGCCGACACGGTGTCGCGCTGGGCGTTCGTCGGCGGGGCGTACGCCCTCGCCCTCCTCGCGGACGGGCAGGTCGACACGGCTGACGAGGTCGCCCTGGACGCGGCCACGAGCGCGATCACCTACCTCGACCGGCTCTTCGCCCACGCCGCCAGCGCGTTCGTGCACGTGCGGAGAGCGGACCCGGGCGGTGCCCGCGCCGCCCTGCGTGCCCTCGCCGAGGGCGTCGACGACACCGATGACGTCGTCGCGAAGGTCCTGTCACGCCTCGTGGAGGCGCGCGTGCTGGCAGCGCTCGGAGACGGCTCCGCTGCCGCTGTCCTCGATGATGCGCGGGGCCGCTCCCGCGAGCTGGGCATCCGTCCGCGGGCGTGGGAGGAGCTGTTCGAACGGCTCGCTGAGCCAGTCGGCTGACGCGACAGCCCCAACCAGCCCAGGAGGCGACGTCATCGGGATCGCCCCGCGGGTCGCATGGAGGGCGGGACATCTCCGTCCCAGGGTTCGAACGTGAACGTCACCGCCGCTCCTTCGGGGGCTTCCGTGATCCCGAAGTCCTTGTAGTTGACCGACATGGACGCCCCCCAGTGGATCACCAGCTCGCCCCCGAACGTCGCCGTGTCGGCCCTGGTGAGCACCACCATGTACGACAGCGCGCAAGCCTCGCCGGGCTGGCACCGATCAGGGTGCGTCGGGAACTCCCGATCGTCGACGGTGGATATCTGACGGACCTTCTCCTCCACCACCGCTCCGTCGGAGACGGGCGCTATGGCCGCCTCGACCACCGCGTAGGGGGACGCCATCACCCCACCCGAGGGCTCCGGCAACGTGATGGTGAGGGTGGGATCCCAGGGGAGGACGCCCCGGTCGTAGACGGCCCCTTCGACGTTCAGACTGATGGTGATCTGTCGCGCGACCGAGTCCTCGCCGGGGGCCAGGACGACCCGCTCCCAGGGGGGCGAGGACAGATAGAGGATCTCGGGTTGGCGGTCCGAGGGGTCGATGTTGCTCAGGAACACGCATCCCGCCAGGCCCAGGCTCAGCACAGCGAGCACACCCAGCAGGTAGCTGGCACGAGCGGTCCGGGGTCGGTGTCGGGGCATCGGTCGTGCCCGCCGCGTCGGGGTCACAGACTGTCGCTGTCCTTGGAGATGTAGCCGAGCATGAACGTCTGGGGCATGCCCAGGTTGGCGCCCTCCCACGAGTCCTCCTCGGCCAGCACCTGCACGTTGGCCTCAACCCCGTCCAGGGCGGCCTTGGCGGCGAACTGGTCGGGTGCCGCACCGACGAACAGGTCGAACGAGATCGACTTGCCCGGTGCGATCTGGCCGAGCGTGCTCGACAGCAGCAGGTCCATCTGGACGCCGTAGTCGGCGCTGCTGCCGAACGGTGGGCTCATGTTCTCGCCGTAGTCGATGCGGTGGTCGCTGTTGTTGAACGAGTCGATGATCTGGGGGTCGGGATGTTCGGTTCCCTTGGTCGTCAGCACGACATCGTCGGGGATCCCGGTGAGGAAGGTGTGCTGGTTGGTGATGAACTGCACCCCTGCGTAGTTGGCCTTCTCGACGTCCCAGTCCATCACTCGCCGGTAGAGGGGGTCGATGGTCGTGCTGCCGCGGTTAGCCAGGGTGACGCGGACCTTGAACAATCGCGGGTCGCCGGTCAGGCTGTACTGGTGCGTGACGCGCAGCCACACGTCACGGTCGAACGAGGTCACATCGATGGTGGACGTGGCGGTGGTGCCGCTGGAGTCGAAGTCGACGATGTCGAGGTTCTCCACCCCTCCCGGCAGGTTGACCAGCAGATGGTGGCAGCGGTTGACGCCGGTCGAGATGCCGCTGTTGAAGTCCAGGATGCCCCAGCCCTCGCACGGGTTGACAGGTTCGGAGAGCCCGTCGTTGCCGGTGTTGATGCTCCGTACCCCCCGCCACGGCGACTTGCGGTGCGGCGAGTCGTTGCTGGCGGGGGCACCGAGCGTGGCGCTGGAGGTCAGGCCCAGCTCCACGGAGCTGCTCGCGAGGGTCTGGTAGTCGTGGAAGTAGTCAGCGGTCCAGGACACGTCGACGCCGCGCAGCACCTGGTCGGGTCGTGCGCCGAAGGCGATCACCAGCGTGGCCAGGTCGCAGTCGGCGGGCATGTGGACCTCCAGGGTCATCACGTTGTCCACCCACACCCCGGTCCTGGCACCGGCGACGCAGCCGCTGGGCCACGCGCCCGAGGGAGCGAGGACGACGGTCACGTCACGTTCGCGGCTGGTCCGAACCTCCACGCGGAGCAGACCGGGCGGGCCGGTGGGGCTGAACTCGACGTAGTGGGCACCGCCCGGAGACATCTCGCCGCTGCCTTGCAGGCGGCTCTGGCCGATCGTGCGCCGGTCCGCCTTGGGCTTGGGGTTGTTGGCTAGGTGGATCCGCCGCCAGATCTCTTCGGGGTCCCGCAGTCCGCCCGGCATGGCGTCGGCGTAGGTGACGGGGTAGCGGTAGGTGTCGCGCCAGAAGTTGGCGACGACCTCGGGGAAGCTGCTGCCGTGGTTCTCCACGGTCTCGGTGATGCTGTGCTGGATGCTGTTGTCGAAGAACCCGTCACCGACGATGTCCCAGATCTGACGGATCACGTCGGTGCCGAACCGGTCCTCGAGGTGGGTGGCGAACACGAACGAGCCGTAGGCGCGGCCCGCCCTGGCGAACGGGTTGGAGATGTCGTTGAGCGGCTTGTGGGGTGAGGACAGCACGCTGCCGATGTCGTTGGCGTAGCGGCCACGCTGCTCGGCGTCGTTGAACAGTCCGTCGTCATCGGCGGGGACACGGTTCTTCTTCTCGAGGTCGACGAAGACGTGCATGGTGGCCCACTCGGCGGTGGCCTCCCCCCACCACAGGTAGTCGGTGCTCCAGTCGCTCATCGAGTAGTACTTCAGCTGCACGACGTGGAAGAACTCGTGGATGGGCAGGTTGATGCCGACGGTGCCGTTGTCCATCCAGATCGATTCCTCCGCGAACGGCAGCGGCGGCACCCAGCCCCCTCCGTCGGGCATGGCGGTCAGCAGCACCTGGGTCCGGGGCGGGGGCAGCAGGTAGCCCATATCGTCGTAGACGCGTCGAGCCTCCTCCAGCGACCACAGCACCCGGTCGACGATGTCGGGCACACCGTTGCTGACCCTATTGAGGGAGGCATCAAAAAAGTCGGTCAGCTGCACCGTGTTGAGGCCCTCGACGCGGTAGCGGACGGTGAAGTTGGCGCTGTCGCGTCTGCACTGGAAGAGGATCAACCCCGCGTCGGCGAACTCGGGCGTGGGACACTTGGGCAGCGTCGACTGCGTCGTCGCGTCCAGCGTCGAGGCGGTGGACCCGTCCAGTTTGACGGTGAGGTGGTCGGTGATCGCGTCGCGGGTGGCCTGGGTGAGGTCGTCCCAGCTCTGCAGGAACTGCATCCCGGCCTGGTCGGCGTCGAGCTCACCCATGTCGGTGGTCCGGTAGCGGTCAGGTAGACGGTCGGGGTTGGTCAGCGCGTACACGCCGTAGAGGGCACGGTCGTCCTGGTCCAGGATGCCGGCTTGGTGGTCGGCTTCGACCCGTTCGGCGGCGGAGAGACCGTTGCCGACCGTGACCTGCGGCCCGATGAGTGGAGGAGCGCTCTGGCCATCGAGGTCGAACACGACGCGTGTGCGGTAGGTGCCGTCGGGGAAGTCGGCCGCCCCATTGGTTTGGGACGTCGTGTCCCAGGACCCCTGCCACGTCCCGTCCGCAGCGGGGGTGTCGGTCACGGCGACGTCTCGCCACGTCGACTCGGTGGCGGCGGCGACCTGGAAGGTCGCGCTCGTCGCCGAGGCCGGTCCGAGCGCGGACAGCTCGACGGCGGACCACACGCTCTGGGCCTCGCCGGGCTTGACGAACGAGTAGCTGCCTGTGTTGACCGCGAGACGCACGTGAGCGGTGGTTCCCAGGTTGCCGGCGGCATCGCGGGCCCGTGCATGCAGCCACCACACGCCGTCGTCGACGCTCGCGAGGATGCTGCGGTCGCTGGTGGTCTGGGTCGGGACCGTGTCGGGTACCTGGTCGATCGCCCAGCGGTGCTCCCGCACGGGCGCGACGCTGGCCGGCGGCGTCAGCTCGGCCACCAAGCCTGCAACCGGGTGCCAAGCGTCGGGGTCGGGATGGGTGGGGAGGGTGACGGCGGGGGCGGCCGGCGCGGTCGCGTCGATGCGGACCCGGTAGTGACCGGTACGACCCCACAGCCCGGCGACGTTCCTGGCCCGGACGTGGAACCACCACTCTCCATCCGACAGGCCCGTGTAGAGCTGCGACGCGGCGGTGCCCTCCGAGACCGCGTCGGGTTCGGTGCCGGGCAGCTGGTCGAGCACGTACGAGTAGCCGTCGACCTGCACCCCTGAGACCAGCACGTTCCACTCCACGTAGAGATCACGTGACGCGCGCCACAGGTTCTGGCTGGGATGTGTCTGGGAGAACACCGCGGGTGCGGGGGGAGCCGGGCTGGCACCTCCCAGCAGCATCGGGCCGTACGCCACGTCGGGTGTGGCGTTGCCGGCCTTGTCGATGGCGCGTACGTGGAACCACCACTCGCCGGCAGCGAGCTTCGCACCTGCTGCGTTGGAGAAGGTCACGTCGGGGTCGCCGTCGCGGACCGTGTCCGCAGATTCGTCCTCGGATTGGTTGAACGCCCACGAGTAGCCCGCCAGTTCTGAGTCGGCGTCCGGCGACGATCTCCACCACACGCGCGGGTTGAACGTGTCCACCAGCTCGCGCCTGGGGGTAGACCCCGCCAGGACCTCCGGCAGCGGAGGCAGGGCATCATCGATCCGGATCCGGTGGTGCGACGTCGCACTCGCGCCGCCGGCCCGGTCCACGGCACGCACGTGGAACCACCACTCCCCCGCAGCGAGGTTGAAGAACGATCGGCTGGGCGCGGTCGTCATGACCTGCGCCGATGGCTGGGTGGTCGGCACCCTGTTGATCGTGTAGGCGTAGCCCGCGACCCCCGAGGTCGCGTCCGTCGCCGTCCACGACAGGCGCGGATCATCGCTGACGTACCAGCTCGCGGGGTCGGGATGGGTCATCGATTTCAGGTCGCTCAGGTCCGGCGACGCCGTGTCGACCCCGACCCGGAAGTGGGCGGTACCACTCCACAGCCCATCGCTTCGCTGTGCGCGTACGTGGAACCACCACTCCCCATCGTCGAGTCCGGGCAGGGTGACCGACGGTGTCGTGGTCGGGTTGGTGTCCACAGGGATGGTGGTCGCGGAGGTGTCCAACGTCCAGGTGTAGCCGGCGATGTCGGCTCCGTTGTCGATGCTCCACGCCAGCTCGACCTCGTTAGATGGGTACCAGGCGCCCTCGTCGGGATGCGTCACCGAGGACACCGTGGGGGCCGGCGGCGGAGGTGTGTAGTCAACCACGATCCTCGGAGCGTTCCCCGAGCTGTGCCTGCTCGAGTCGTACATGGGGCCGGCCACCGTCGTGGCCTCGTTGCCCAGCATCAGCGCGAACCCGTTGAACGGCGCGCCAGCGGTGACCCACGCCTCGACCTGGCTGGAGACGTCGAAGTCGTGCCATTCGGTCAGCCCCGACTGCCACGCGGGGCGATCGTAGGTGGCGAACGGCTGCGCCGCCGTGATCGCCGCCAGCTCATCCCAGGTCGACGTCGCGTCCCACCCGCCCGTCAGCTCGCGCAACTCGATGCTGTAGTCGTGCTCGTTGCAACGGAAGGTACTGCCCAGACACGCTCGCAGGTGCGCGCTGAAGGTGGCACTGTTGATGGTCGAGCCCGCAGGGATCTGGGACAGGTCGAAGCGGAGGAACGACCGGAGCTGGTCGATGTCGTATCCGTCCTCGTTCCACGACCCCGCCCCGAGGTGGATGTCGGTGGTGTTCAGCGCCCAACAGCCGCCACACCCCTCGGACTGGCGGTACGTGTAGGCGTCCATCACCAGCCCGCTACCGTCGCTGAAGTTGATCGTGGGGTCCAGCACGATCGGGTAGGACCGCCCCTCCAGCCAGCGCTCGTCGACCGACACCACCAGCTTCCATCCGTGAGCGATCGGCTCCACGGCGAGATGGGCACTTGCAGGATCCATGGCAACCGGGACGTGCCCCTCGCCGACGTCCTCGTAGGCGAACGGTGGCGGCAGCTCGACCCTGACCCCGCCCTCCAGGAGTCGGCTCGCCTGCAGACCGCCGGTGGGGGTCGCCTCGAGCTCGCCCAGCAGACGATTGGGGTCGATCAGCTCGAACGTGAAGCTGTGCGGTGCATCGGGCGACTTCAGCACCAACTTCTTGGTCACGCCCGCCGGCGCGACCAGGAACTGAAGGTCGGTGTCCGTCGCCACATCTCGGTAGACGACCCCTCCACCGCGGGGGTCAGGCAGAGGCTTGGCGATAGAGAGTTCCGGTGCCGCCACGCGCACCGTTCGGTTCTCCGCAAGCTCCACACGCAGCAAATCCGCAGGTGAGTCGCCGAAGACGATCGGTCGCCAGGCTCCGTCGGCCACGAACGGCCTCCCGCGATGTCCCGTCGCGCGCACCCCGGCATCCACCCGCTCGGGTCGGACCTCGCGCGTGTCGTGCACGGGAGCCGTGAACAGCTCCGTGGTGACGCTCCCGGCAGGGTTGACACGTCGATGCGTGAACGGTGTCCACGACTCCACGTGCTCCGGTGGACGGATCGGCACGTCGGCGACCGCACCGTCGGGAGCCAGCCCTGGCTGTCATCCTCCTGAGCGGAGGCCGCTGGCTGCCTCCACGGACCCGCCGTCGTCACAACGCTGGCCGCCAGCGCGGTCATGACGAGCCAGGACAGTCTCGATGAGCGCGGGCTTCGCATGGTGTTCTCCCCCGTTCGCCGCCGACCATGCGAGGCACCGCACCAAAGGCGGGGCTAGACCAAGTGCATCAGACGACGACCATGATCGCATCGGAGACCGAGGTCAAGCAGAACCCGCTATCGACGCATCGAACCGGACAAAGCGAGCGAAACCGAGCCGGTTCCGCACAGCCGAGCTGCGTCGGCGCACGCGGGGAGGGGCGATGCCAAGCTCGACGGCAGATCGGAGCAACCGCCGCTATCGCGTCCAGTGGCATGGTGGAGCGCGGAGGTGCGTCCGAGTAGCATCCCTCTGCGGCTACCGCGGCAGATCGAAGTGCATGCCCTCGGTCGGGTCACGTACCAGCGGATCGATGGGCGGCCCGGGTGTCCGTGTGTTCGACTTCGGCTCGCGTGGATCGTCAGGGTGCTCGAGGGTGGTGACGGGTACATCGAGTCGACGCGTGAGACGACTCGGTAGGTCGAGCTTCAACCAGCGCGACACGCCGGCGGGCAGGGTCGAGACGATCACCTCGTTCACTTCCGGCCAGCGTTGGAGGGCGAGCGTCACCGCTTCCAGCGGATCGGGGGGGCCGACGTCTCCGGTCACCACGAAGCCCTGCGCCTGCAGCTGCTTGACGACCTCATCGAGTCGGGATCCGGCGACCGTCCGTGCTGCCGAACGGCCGGCCTCGATCAGGTCGTCGTCGACGAGCTCCTCCTCGGTCTCGGGATCGGGCGGTGTGGCTGGCACGATCACGAACACCTGCAACCGTTGGGCACGGGCGCGTCGCCGCAGCTCTCTGTGGAGCGCGGGACCGGCCAGCGTCTTGTTGGCCACCACCAGAACCGTCCGTGTGGCGCTGGGGTCTCCCCGGAGGGCATCGAGCTGTTCCTGTAGCGCGCGCCGACGGGTCTGCAGTTCCGACAAGCGCTGGTGATCGCCCCGATCGACCGACGCGAGGTCCTCGTCGAGCGCGTCGAGTTCGTCGATCAGCCCCTGCAGATCCCGGCCCTCGTGTCCCACGTCTCGCCTCCCTGCGGCTGAACCACCATGCCAGCAGCATCCACGAACTCGGGTGCCGTCGGTGCCTGCCGGACTGGACGTGGTACCGGGTGTCGGTCACCGTCCGAACGGGCGGGGGTGACGAGCGGTGTGCGGTCAGGTGTGCGCGGACCGTCCCCACGCCCCCGCCTGTCGATCCCTCGACGGCTCGGCGAGGTCGCGACCGACGATGTCGGAGAGGCGGGTCACGGTCTCGCGGAGGGTCAGGAGGTCGTCGCGGATCAGCGCCTGCGGTCCGTCGCACAGGGCGTGCTCAGGTTGCGGATGCACGTCGATGATCACCCCGTCCGCACCCACGGCGATCGCCGCGCGCGTCAGCGGCAGCACCAGGTCGCGCTTGCCACCCGAGTGCGAGGGATCGACGATGGTCGGCAGGTGCGTCAGGCTCTGCGCGACCGGGATCGCGGAGATGTCGAGCGTGTTGCGCGTGGTCGGCTCGTACGTGCGGATGCCGCGCTCGCACAGGACGATCTGCAGGTTGCCGGTGTGCGCGATGTACTCGGCGGCCATGATCCACTCGTCGATGGTGGCGGTCATGCCGCGCTTGAGCAGCACCGGCTTGCCGGCGATGCCGACCTCCTTGAGTAGCTGGAAGTTCTGCATGTTGCGCGTGCCGATCTGCAGCATGTCGGCCTTGGCCGACACCACCTCCACGTCCGCGGGCGTGACCACCTCGGTGACGAACGGCACCTCGAGGTCTCGGGACACCTCAGCGAGGATGTCCAGGCCCTTCTCACCGAGCCCCTGGAAGGAGTAGGGCGACGTGCGGGGCTTGTAGGCGCCGCCCCGGAAGATGGTGGCACCCGCCTCCTTCGCCATCTTGCACGCCGCGCGGGTCTGGTCCTCGGTCTCGACCGCACACGGTCCCGCGATGAGGGTGAACGTGTCGCGTCCTATCGGTACATCGCCGACCCACACGGTGGATGGTCGAGGGTGGGTCTCGGTGGACACCAGCTTGTACGGCTTGCTGACGCGGATGACGTCCTCGACGCCAGGGAAGGCGTGCAGTGGGAGCTCGGCGAACTGGGTGATGTCACCCACGAGCCCGATGATCGTCTGGTGCTTCCCGCGTGACACGAAGGCCTCGCCGCCCACCTCCGTCACCGCGGACACGACCTTGGTGATGTCCTCGTCGTTCGCGGTGTGGCGCATGACCACGACCATGCTCGTGTCCTTCCCGTAGGCCACACGTACCTCGTCGGCTCAGTTTCGAGTAGACCCGTGCTACCCGCCCTCCGGGCTACTTGAGCACGGTACTCCTGTGCTACCGCCCTCCGGGCTACTTGAGCACGGTACTCCTGTGCTACCGCCCTCCGGGCTACTTGAGCACGGTACTCCTGTGCTACCGCCCTCCGGGCTACTTGAGCACCGGACACGTGAGCCCCGGAGCATCGCGCACCGGGGCTGATGAGACCAGCGTAACGCTCCGTGCAGACGGCCGACAACCGCATCCCGTGCTCGCGGCGGCCACACCGCTGCGTACCCTGCTGCGACGACGCCGCACCGGATCGAGAGAGGGCACACGTGTACTGTCCCGACTGCGGCGCCGGGGCGCGCGACGACGCCAACTACTGCCTGAGCTGCGGCTACGACCTGACCGATGTGCCTGGGAGTGGCATCGGTGCGCAGGGCCCTGCCGACCGTCCCCACGTGCAGGAGGCGGAGGGTCCCGGTGGTCAGCCCACCACACCCGTCACCCTGCGACCCGACGGGACGAGTGTCTCCCCGATCGAGATCGTTCAGCGTCCCGACATCGGTGCACGCCGAGTCGATCTGCGTGAGTGCCCCTCGTGTGGCGCTCCCAACGCCACCGACCGTGTCATGTGCGGCCGCTGCGGTGCCGATCTGTCCACCGGTGCCACGGGTGCCGTACCGCGGGCGGCGCGCCAGGATGCGTCCGCGACGGAGGCTTCGCGGAGTGAGGAGAAGCGCTCGATGGCGCGCCGGTCGCGACCGGGTCGGGGCACGATCACCGCCCTGATCGTCGTCCTCGGTGCCCTGCTGGGCGTGGGCCTCGGGTGGGCGGTCGTCAGCGGCCCGCTCGCGTCAGAGGAACCGCCGGGGACCCCCGCGACACCCACCTTCGACCCCCAGGTGTACGCCGTCGCCCCGCAACGTCTGGACGTGGCGACCGTCGAGGCCAGCTCGACCCAACCGCAGCAGGGCGAGAACCGCTACGACGCCCCGATGCTGTTCGACCGCGACCTCACCACCGCCTGGAACAGCCAGGGTGTCACCTCCGAGGTCGACGTCGGCGAGCTGCTTCGGTTCAACCTCACCGGACCCGCGTGGGTCAGCCAGATCCTGGTCGGTAACGGCTACCAGAAGGACGACGAACGCTACTTCGGCAACGCGCGGGTCCGGCGCGCACGCCTCGAGTTCGACGATGGCGAGATGTTCGCGGTCATGCTGCTGGACCAGATGGGGATGCAGAGCATCGATCTGCCCGAGCCGGTGCTGACCCGACGGGTGACGCTCAGGATCCTCGAGACCTACGCGGGCACGACCTACGCGGACGTCGCGCTGGCCGAGATCGAGATCCACGGGCACCCGGCGACCGGGCCCGATGCCGAGTTCACAGCCCCTGCTCGGAGCTGATGACGCCGGTCTGCGGGGCCGCCGTGAGATCGATGGGATCTCGGGAACGCAGCTCGGCCCACAGCATCGCGGCGAGGATGAGCGCCGCCCCGACGCCCTCCCGCAGCCCGAAGACCTCGCGCTCGAGCCCCGTGATGCCCAACGCGATCAGCAGGGGCACGCCCAGCCACGCCGTGGCCCAGGCGAAGACGGGCTCCATCACGAGGATGATCGCGGCACGCGTCGGCGGCAGGACGGCTTGAGCCGCCGTCTGGACGGCGAAGGCGATCGCCGACGCGAACACCGCGGTGAAGACGACCGCGGCCCACACGTAGAGGTCGGACGTCAGCCAGGGGTGATCCGACGTCGTGGCGACGTCCTGCACGATCCCGCCCACCGCGTGCAGCAGGGCGCCGACGCCGAGCTGGACCGTCGCCAGCGCCGCTGCGTCGTACCGGTGGCTCCACAGTCCGAGACCGACGATGTGGAAGGCGAACGCGATCGCACACAGCAGCACGAGTCCGTCGCCGAGGCCCGGGACCAGCGACCCCTCGAGCGACAGCAGGCCGAGCCCGAGGAACGACAGCAGCGCACTCGCCGACGCGGTCGCTCCTGGAGGCTCGCGCACGACGAGCGCCTGGAGCAGCGGAGTGAACACGACGAACATGCCGGTGATGAAGCCGGCCTTCGCTGCCGTGGTGAGCTGCAGACCGAACGTCTGGAAGGCGTAGCCGCTCCACAGCGCCACCCCGAGGAGGGCGCCGTGCCACAACCCCGAGCGGCCGAGCCGCCGCAGGCGAGGTCCGGCCACGAGCGCGAGTGCGACGGTCGCGATCGCGAACCGCCAGGCGTTGAAGACGAAGACCGGGAGGCGGTCCACGGCCTCCTTGACGACGACGAACGTCGCGCCCCAGACGAACGTGATCGCGATGAGCGCGAGGGTCATCCTCGCCGCGCGCGAACCCAAGTCAGTCCCAGACGAAGATCGTGACCTCGTCGCCCGCCTTCACCTTCTTGCCCGGTGCCGGATCCTGCTCGGCGACGACGCCCGGCGGTCGGAAGAACGCGCGGACCCGTTCCACCTCGACCACGAGGTCGAGGCCCTGCAGGATCTCGAGCGCGCGCTCCTCGGTCTCGCCGCGCACCTCGGGCATGTCGAACTGCTTGGGCCCCAGCGAGACCGTGAGCTGGACCTGGTCACCGCGGAACAGGACGGCGCCAGGTTCCGGGTTCTGTTCCACGACCCACCCCTCGGGGACCTCCTGGTGGTTGACCTCGTCGACGACGACGGCTTCGAGGCCGAGCGCCTCGAGCCGCTCGATGATGTCGTCACTCGGGGCGTTGAAGACGTCGGGAACGGTGATCGGCTCGCGTCCCCGGCTGATCAGCACCGTCACCGGCTCGCCCTCGCGTCCGACCGTGAACGCCGGTGGCAGCGTCCCGACCACCTGGTCCACGGGCACCGTCTCGCTGAAGGCGTCGCGGACCTCGGGCTCGAACCCCGCCTCCCGGATCACGTCCAGCGCGGTCGCCTCGTCAGCGCCCGCGACCTGGGGCACCTCGGCGCGCCGTGGGCCGGCGGACAGCGTCAACGTGACCGTGCTCCCGCGACGGGCGCGGTCGGCGGGTTCGCTCTGCAGGACGTGATCCGCCGGGGTATCCGCTGAGTACACGTAGAGCGGCGCGACGCGGACGTCGAAGCCGGCGGCCTCGAGCTCGGCGCGGGCGCTGTCGAGCGTGCCACCGGACACCTCCGGGACGTCCCGGAAGGGGGCGATCACGGTCGCCCACAGTCCACCCGCGACGAGCATGACGAGCAGTCCGATGAGCAGTGCGCGAGTGGCGATAACCACGGGGCGACGCGGCGGACGCAGCGCCTTGCGTCGCTTCCGCCGCTGCCGTCGGCTCGGGCCGGGCGCTCGGGCGTCGGGCTCGTCCGCCGTCCGCTTTCCCTTGCCCGGCTCAGACTCGTGGTCGCGGCGGCGGCGGGGCGCGGGGACCTCGGTGATGACCGACTCGGTCGGCAGCACGACGGTGTGGTGCTCGCCGTTGCGCAGGTCAACCGCGACGGGGCCCTCGGGGACCGCGGCGCCCAGAGCCTGCGCCAGTTCCCAGCCGTCGGCGAAACGATCGTCGGGGTCGGTGGCGGTCGCTCGCACGACTAGCGCATCGAGTGCCGGAGACACGCCGGCGATGTCGCGCGACGGTCGGGGGACCTCGTTGGCGATGTGCTGCAAGGCGGTCGCGGTAGGGGTCTCGCCCTGGAACGGCGTCTCGCCCACGATGGCCTCGTAGAGCACGACACCGAGGCTGTAGACGTCGGCGCGCGCATCGAGTTGAGCGCCGGCCACCGCCTCGGGGGCGACGTAGTGCGGGGAGCCGACGATCACGTCGGAGCCGAACGTGCTGCCGCTCTCGGCTGCGGCGCGCGCCAGGCCGAAGTCGGCGAGCTTGACCGTACCGTTGGCCGCGAGCAGGACGTTCTCGGGCTTGACGTCCCGGTGGATCATGCCGCGGTCGTGGGCGGCGGACAGCGCGGTGGCGACGGGGCCGATCAGGGAGAGGATCTCGCGGGCGGTCAACCGCCCGCGCATGCGCAGCACGTCGCGCAGGCTCATCCCCACCACCAGCTCCATCACGAGGTAGGTGGTCTCGTCGGTCTCGCCCCAGTCGTAGACCGCGACGATGTTGGGATGGTTCAGGGCAGCCGCGGCTCGCGCCTCCCGCCGGAACCGGTCGAGGAAGGCGGGGTCATCCGCGAGATGGGGGTGGAGGATCTTGATGGCGACGTCCCGCTCGAGGACCTGGTCGTGCCCACGGTGCACCGTCGCCATGCCTCCGCTGGCGAGCTTGTCGATGATGCGGTAGCGACCACCGAGGAGCTCGCTGGTCGCGCCGGCGGTGCCGCCGGAGGAGGAGGGGGAGCGGGCGTCAGGCACGCATCAGCCGCCGTGGTCTTCGACGTGGTTCTCGAACTGCGTTCGCAGCAGGGCGTGATCGTCAGCGAGCTGCTGCAGCTCCGCGCGGAGCGTGTCGAGGGTCGTCTGGACCGTCTGCAGCACCGACTCGAGGTTGCTCAGGGCAGCCAACTGTTCGGCGTCACCGTCCTCGCGAGCGGTTCGCTCCTCGTCAAGTCGTGTCGTGAGATCGCTGAGCGTCGTCTCGAGCGCGGTCAGACGCTCGTCGAGACCCGCGAGGACCTGCTCGTCGTCGTTGCCGACCGCCCCGAGTGCCGCTTCGAGGTCCGCGATGCGGTCGCGGAGCGCCGTCTGGGCCTGGGCTTGGGCGTCGAGGTCGTCCTGGAACCGGGACACGTCGGCATCGCCGCCGCCGCACGCGCTGAGCAGGAGCGCGGACGTCAACGTCGCGGTGGTCAGGCGGGATGGGGTCATGACGGCACGAGACTACCCTGGTCCGTGGATGGGACATCTCAGCGCACACGGCGAGGAGCGAGCGTGGTCGGCAACGGTGACCGCTCGACTGCGCTGGCTGAAGAGCTGAGCGATCTGGGGTTCGTCCGTCAGGGTGAGTCTCGGCGTGGCGGCACGATGTGGGAACTGGTGTTCAACTCCTACCTCACGTTCACGCTGCACGACTACGGGGACCACGTGGTGCTGACCTGGCGCTTCGAACTCGGCGACTACCTCCTCACACGCGGCCTGCAGGTCGGTGCCGGCGAGACGAGCTTCCAGGAGCTGTACCCGCAGCGGGACAGCCGATTGGAGCGCGAGCCCGACGCGCTCCGTGCTGAGATCACCCGCGTGCTCTCGACCCTCCGTTTCGACCTCGCCGATCCCGCGCTCTGACGCCGACCCGCCGCCCGGAGGAACGGTCCGGCACCCTGCGATGGTCGTCCTCGGCCGGTACCGTGGAGGGTGCACGGGAGCCCTCGAACGCAGGGCTGAGAGGGCGGCAGCGGGCCGCCGACCGTCGAACCTGATCCGGCTCGTACCGGCGGAGGGAGCACCCGACCGTGGATCGTGGCACCAGGACACCCACCTTCAGGGGTACCGACGTTGCGGTCGTCGGGGCGGGGGTCATCGGACTCGGCGTCGCGTGGCGGCTCGGGCAGCGCGGTGCCCGGGTCACCTTGATCGATCCCACGCCGGGGCGTGGCGCCTCCTGGGCTGCGGCGGGGATGTTGGCGCCCGTCACGGAGGTGCACTTCGGCGAGGAGACCTTGCTCGAGCTGAACCTGGCCTCGCAACGGCGCTGGCCAGCCTTCGCCCAGGAGCTGGCAGACGTCGCCGATCGCCCGTCGGGCTACCGCGAGTCGGGGACCATCCTCGTGGCTCGCGATCGCGATGACGTCGCGGCGATCGACCGCCTCACGGCCTTCCAGCGCGAGCTGGGTCTGCAGGTCGAGCGGCTCACCTCCCGCGAGCTGCGGCAGCTCGAGCCGTTCCTCGCCCCGACCGTGGTCGGCGGTTCCTACGTGCCTGGCGACCACCAGGTGGACAACCGTGCACTCATCGAGGCGCTGATCGTCGCGTGCGAACGCACCGGTGTCGTCTTCGAGCACCACATGGCGGTCGGGATCGCACACCGCGGTGAGTGTGCCACCGGCGTCAGGTTGCTGGACGGCCGCCTGATCGCGGCCGACGTGACCGTGCTCGCCGCCGGGCACGCCAGCGCGTCGCTCGAGGGTCTGCCGCCGGCCTGGCTGCCTGTGCGGGCGGTGAAGGGACAGCTGTTGCACCTCTCCGGCCCGGAGGGCCTCGCGCCCTCCGCGCGCAGCATCCGCAGCCTCGATGTCTACGTCGTCGCTCGCGGTGACGGTCGTCTGGTCGTCGGGGCGACGATGGAGGAACGTGGCGACGACACGTCGGTTACCGCCGGAGCGGTGCTCGACCTGCTGAGGTACGCCTACGAGCTGCTACCTGGCCTGGCCGAGCTGGAGTTCTCCGAGGCGACGGCGGGCTTGCGGCCGGGAACGCCCGACAACGCCCCGTTGCTCGGCCGCGGCCACCTTGACGGCCTGATCGTGGCGACCGGCCACTTCCGCAACGGGATCCTGCTCGGCCCCGTGACCGCGGACAGCATCGCCGAGCTCGTCGCGACCGGCTCCGTGCCCGACGTCATCGCTCCTTTCGACCCCCACCGCTTCGTCCGTGAGGAGGTGGCGGGGTGAACATCGTGGTCAACGGTGAAGCTCGGGACGTCGGGGACGGGGCCACGGTCGCCGAGCTCGTGGCCCAGTTGGGTCGGGACCCGTCGCGTCCCGGTGTCGCCGTCGCCGTCGACGAGGAGGTCGTGCCGCGGCGAGCGTGGGAACGGCGCCGGCTACGGGACGGCGACCGCGTGGAGGTCGTCGCGGCCGTCCAGGGAGGCTGCACGTGACCGCTGCGGGGATCGACCAGCCGCTACGCATCGCCGACCGCACCTTCGCGAGTCGGCTCATCCTGGGGACCGGCGGGGCGCCGAGCCACGACGCACTCGAGGCGGCCATCAAGGCATCCGGGACCGAGCTCGTGACGGTGGCGCTGCGGCGACTGGACCCGGAGGCCGAGGGGTCGGTGCTCGACGTCATCGAACGCTGTGGCTGCACGGTCCTACCCAACACGGCCGGCTGCTACACGGCACGGGACGCGGTCCTCACGGCACGGATGGCTCGTGAGGCGTTCCGGACCGATCTCATCAAGCTCGAGGTCATCGGTGACGACCGCACGCTGTTCCCGGATGCGGTGGAGCTGCTCGACGCCGCCGAGCAGCTCGTCGACGACGGCTTCACGGTGCTGCCGTACACGAACGACGACCCCATCCTCGCCGCGCGGCTCGAACGGGTCGGGTGCGCCGCCGTGATGCCGCTCGGCTCGCCCATCGGTAGCGGCGCGGGGATACGCAACCCCTACAACCTCCGCATCATCGTCGAGCACGCGCAGGTGCCGGTCGTCCTCGATGCGGGCGTCGGCACCGCCAGCGATGCGGCCCAGGCGATGGAACTGGGTTGCGACGCGGTCCTGCTGGCCTCGGCTGTCACCCGGGCCCGCGATCCGGCGCTCATGGCGGCAGCGATGCGGCAGGCGGTCGAGGCTGGACGCGCCGCTCGACTCGCTGGCCGCATCCCGAAGCGCTTGTACGCTGACGAGAGCACCCCGTCGGCGGGCATCCCCGAGTTCCCCGGAGCATCGTGACGACCCCCGAACCATCATCACCTCGCGACGGTGGCCACATCGTCGACTGGTCGCGGACGGCGCGGCGGCTGCGCCGGAGTGCGGTCGTGGCTGCCGGCGTCGGTGCGACCGGGTGGACCGTCAGCGCGGTCGCCGGTGGACCGGGCCTGGGCACGTGGCTGGGGATCGCGCTGGGTCTGATCTTCGTCGCGGAGCTGGTGATCGTCGGCGGCTCCGCGCTGCGGGGCATGCTCCGTGCGGGTGAGCGGGGCGAGCGGCTCGCGCGATCCGACGTCGGGCTGCTGCCTCCCCGTCTGGGTGGTCGTGACCGTCGGGGTGGGGTGTGAGCGAGCCCTTCCCGAGCCTGTCCGCGACGGGTACGCGGCGTCAGGCTCGGCTCGCGGACGCGCGACTCTACGTGGCGACCGATGCGCGCCGCGACCGTGGTGACCTCGAGGAGTTCCTCGACGCCATCTGCGACGCCAGCGTGGACATCATCCAGCTGCGCGACAAGACCGCAACGGAGGACGAGCTGCGGGCGGCGTCCGACGCCTTCCGGCGGGTGGCTGAGCGCCGCGGGGCGCTGTTCATCCTCAACGATCTCCCAGGTCTCGCCGTGCAGGTCGGTGCCGATGGCGTGCACCTGGGCCAGGAGGACGTCCACCCCGATCACGCCCGGAGCGTGGTCGGTCCCGATCTGCTGATCGGCCGGTCGACGCACGACGTTGCGCAGATCGACGCGACCGCTGACGAGGACGTCGACTACTTCGCCGTCGGGCCAGTCCACGCGACGCCGACCAAGGCGGGGCGTCCGGCAACCGGCCTGCAGCCCCTGCGGCACGCCGATCGGCACGCGAGCCATCCTTGGTTCGCGATCGGAGGCCTCGACGACGAGACCGTCGGGCCGGTGCTCGACGCCGGGGCGCGCCGCATCGTGGTCGTACGTGCTGTCTGCGACGCTGACGATCCGGCGGACGCCTGCTGGCGGCTGCGTCGAGCGCTCGCCACCTACCACCTGGATACCTAGGCCGGAGGAGGTGCCGCGGCCGCCCATGGCGAATAGAGGTGCTCAAGTAGCGAAGCGGTAGCACAGAAAGATCGGCCATGAGACGACTTCTCCTTACCTGCGTGGCCCTCACCCTGCTGGTGGCCGCCGCGCCCGCCGCCGACTCAGGCACGGACCGCGATGTCACCGACGTCGCTGCGCAGCTCCTCGCCGAGCACGGTGACCGCCTCGGGGTGGATGCCGCGGCGTTCACGCTCGACCTGGTCCGCACCAGCCCGATCGGCACCCACGTGCGCGGTCGCCAGATCCGTGACGGCGTCCCCGTCGCAGAGACCTTCGCCGCGGTCCACCTGCTGGACGACGGCACGGTGCTGGTCGATGCCCGCGCGACGGACGCGACCGGCGAGCCTGCCCGCGGGGCCGTGCTCGCCGCCGACGCGGAGCGTGCAGCGCTCGCGACGCTCGGTGCGGCGCAGCACGTCGTCGACGTCGCCACCGAGCGGACGTTGGTCGAGCGGGGCGCTCGTCTGCACGACACCTTCCGCGTGACCGTCCTCGCGCCGCGTGTCGCCGCCCGCGTCGACGTCGACGCCGCCACCGGCGAGGTGGTCGCGATCGACGACACGCGGACGTTCGCCGACGGCACCGCGAGCGTGTTCGATCCCAACCCGGTCGTGACGCTGCAGGACAACAGCCTGCGTGAGTCCGGTGTCGATGTGTTCGGCGTCGACACCGACCTCAACGACGCCAGGCTGACGGCCGCACTCGTCGCGCTGCCGATCCGCGACGTCGACGTACCGCAGACGGTGGCGGGACGGCTGGTCGGACCGTGGGTCAGCGTTCAGGGCCCGGCCCCGTTGCCGCCGACCCTCGACCTGGCGTTCACCCGCAACGACCCTCGGTTCGAGACGGCCATGGCGTACGCCCACCTCGATCGGCTCCAGCGCTACTTCCAGGATCTCGGCTTCACCGACGTGAACGCCGAACCGCAGGACGTCTACACCCTGCCGATCCTGGGATTCGACAACAGCTTCTACCTGCCCGTGGGTGACCTCATCGCGTTCGGTGCCGGAGGGATCGACGACGCCGAGGACGCTGAGGTCATCGTGCACGAGTACGGCCACGCCGTGCAGCACGCCCAGGTGCCGGGATGGGGTGCCACCCACGAGGGCGGCGCCATGGGTGAGGCGTTCGGCGACTGGCTCGCTGCCGCCTACTACGCGCGGGAGGTCAGCGGGGGCTTCCAGGACGCCTGCGTCGCTGACTGGGACGCCGTCAGCTACTCGGGCGCGAACCCCCCGTGCCTGCGGCGCACCGATACCCAGAAGGTCTACCCGGGCGACATGACCAACAGCAGCGTCCACGCCGACGGTGAGATCTGGTCGCGCTTCCTGTGGGACCTGCGCGAGGCTCTCGTGTCCGACGTCGAGATCGAGGAGCAGGAGCTCACGCCCGAGGAAGCCGCTGCGCTCCGCACGGACCGGTCGATCACGCTCGTCCTCGCGCACCACGAACTGCTGAGCCCGACGGCGACCTTCGCCGACGCGGTGGCGGCGCTGCGCGTGGCCGCGACCGCCCTCGGGCATCCCGAGTACGTACCGCTCATCGACGCCGCAGCGCAGGCCCGAGGCCTCCCACTCACGTCGGGGTGATGGCGAGCGCTCAGCCGTGCCCCGGTGCGCTCGGTAGGTGTGCCTCGATGAACGACGCGATCACGTCCGCGTCCACCTCCTGGCAGGCCTGACGCACGCCCCACCCGTTCAGAACGAGCGGAGCGCCCTGGTCCCGCGCCGTGAAGGGGGTCACGGTCAGCGTGCCCTCGTGCTCCGTCGCCGCGAGCTGTTCGAGCTCCGTCACCTCGTCCGCGCCGAGCGTCGCCGGGTCGTAGCTCGCGACCATCTGTCCGACCTCGAGGGCGAGGACGATGCGGGGCTCGCTCAGCTCCTCGTCGGGCCCGAACACGCCCGTCTGCGGCGCCCCGCCCGCGTGCCAGCCCGAGGTGCCGGGGGTCGAGCTGTACGGGACCGGCGGGTCAGCACCTTCGAGCAGGTGGCCACCCTCTTGGAGGCTGGGGAACTCGGTTCCCGCGCAGCCGGTCGCCGGCGTCGGGGAAGCGGTCGCGGTGGCGGTCGGCGGGGGGGAGACCGCGGGCTGGGGGGACGTGTCGTCGGCCGCGGTCTGTCCTCCGTTGCCGCACGCCGAGAGGAGGGTCACGGTCAGCGCCGCGATGGTCAGGCGGCCTGTCACAGGTTGGCCTCGACCGAGGCGACGAGCAGGTCCGTCGCCACCGGCCCGTCGAACTTGTCGATGATCGTGCCGTCGCTGGCGATCACGAACGTCCAGGGCTCGGTCGGCAGCTGCAGCTCGGTGACCAGGTCCGTCGGCGTGTTGCCGGCGTCGACGAAGACCTCGTGGTGGAGGAACACCACGTCGTCGCGCGCCACGGCGTCCCGCGCCGCGAGCACGACGTCGACCACCGGACCGCAGATGGCGGTCTGGCAGTACTTGGGCGTGGCGATCGTGATGACCACCGGCGAGCCTTCGGCGAGCGCTTGGTCCAGCGACACGCCGTGCATGCCGCAGTCAGGATCGCGCGTGCACAGCTCCTCCAGGTCACCGGGTTGCTCCTCGGTCGGGGTCGCGACCGATGGGAACGCGGTGCCGACCTGCAGGATGGGGGAGGTCTCGGGCGTCACGACGGTCAGAGGCACCACGCCTCCGTGGCTGCCGTCCGTGGTCCGCACGACCAGGTAGTGGGTGCCCGGTGCGGTGAACTCGCTCTCGAAGACGTAGATCCCCCGCTGGCCGAGTCCCTCGTCGTGGTACGTCGGCGTGACGGGCCCCTGCACGATGCTCTGCTCGGCGTCGTCGACCAGGAACACCTCGACCTGTGCCCCGGCCAGCGGAGTCTGGGTCTCGTCGAGCAAGCCGAACTGGAAGCGCCGTCCGCTGCCGGTCAGGATCTCGAAGCTCGCGACCAGCGGGGTGTAGTCCAGCGGAGCATCGACGCCCGCGGCGGCAGCGACCTGCTGGGTGATGTCGTTCTGCGAGGTCGTCGTCGGAGCTACCGTGCCCGCGTCGCCAGGCGGGTCGTCGTCCCCGCCACACGCGGCGAGGATGGCGGTGGCGCTCGCACCTACGAGGAAGCGGCGTCGGGTCAACCGGGGCGTGGGCATCGGGGGCTGCTCCGTTAGGTGGGCGAGGGACCGAGCGTCGGCGTACGAGGGTAACCAGCGCTGGAGTCAGAACGAGCGTCGCGACTCCGAGGTTCCGTGGCACCCTTGTCCGCCGTGCAACGTCTCCTGTGGTCCGCCCTCGCCGCCGTCCTGGCGTCGGCCTGTTCGGCTGTCGGACCCGAGGCGGTGCCCACCCCGACGCCGACGGCGACCGTCGAGCCGTTGCGCGTCGGCACCTCGCCGGAACACGAGGCCCAGCTCCTGGGGCACACCCTCGTCGCCCTGCTCGAGGACGCGGGGTTGCCGGCGACCGTCGAGACCTTCGACGGGGCGACGGACGCGCGGCAAGCGCTGGAGCTGGGTGTCATCGACGTGCTCCCCGGGTACACCGGTGCGGCCTGGCTGGAGGTGCTGGGTCGCCCCGATCCACCTGGCGATCCGCGCACCTCCTACCGGCGCGTGCGGCAGGACGACGCCGACGGAGGCGTGGTGTGGTTGCGGCCGCGCTTCGCTCTCGAGGAGGGTCTGCACCTCCCCCCCGCCAACGCCACGTTCGCCTTCTTCGTCCAAGGACCGCCCTCGATGATGGCGTCGCTGACGACGATGTCGCAACTCGCCGCGCGGTTGGGGGAGGAGCCCGGTGCACTGCTCTGCGTCGATCCCGAGTTCGCGGAGCGCTCCGATGGGCTCGAGGCGGTGCTCGATGCCTACGCCATCGCCGACGTGCGGTCGGCACCGGCGCCTCCCGATGAGGCCATCGCCGGTGTCGGGTCGGGGGAGTGCCTCGCGGGTCTGGCGACCGCCACCGACGGCGCTGCCTGGCGTGCGGGACTGCGGCCCTTGATCGACGACCTGCGCGTGTTCCCGGCGTTCGTCGTGACCGTCCAGGTCCCCGACGGTCTGCGCGTCTCGCGTCCGGACGTGGTGACGGCGATCACGCCGTTCACGGACCACCTCACCACGGAACGGCTGGGGCGCTGGAACGCCAAGGTCGTCGCCGGTGCCGACGTCGAACAGGTGGCCGCGGACGCGGCCCGGCGCCTCGCGGAGCTTGCCGAGATCGCAGGGCCGCAGACGACAGCGGACGGTGGTTGACCGTCGCGGTTGACCACCACCGGGTCGGCGAGTACGGTCTCGAACACATGTTCGGTCAGGCCACGATCGAGACACTTGCTCCGTGACCAAGCGCTACCGAGAACAGCTCGAGGACGTCGAACTGGCGCCCGACGGTGTGACCCCTGCCGGGTTCCGCTGGCGTGGTCGCTGCTACCGCGTGGAACGCGTCCTCGGGCACTGGCGCGAGGACCCAGGGTGGTGGCGCCGCCCCGATGGCGAACCTATCCGCATCGAGCAGGCCGACCTCTGGCGGGTCGAGGCCCGCAACGGGGTGCCCGGCCACGGGGTGTACGAGCTGGTCCAGCGCGCCGATGCCGGCTGGCGGCTCGAACGGGTCTGGGACTGACCCACTCCGAGCAGGAGGCGCAGGGGGCCGCGTCGAAGCTCCCTTCTGGCATCCCTCGGCCATCCTGGAGGCAGTCCGTGCACGCACATCCGCGCCTCAGCGAGATCGCAGCCCTCGTGACCACGCTGCTCGTCCTCGCGAGCGCCCTCGTGGCACTCACGATCGGCGGTGACGGCCTCACCGCTCCCGAGCGCCATTTGGCCGCCCAACGCCCCGTCGGTGAACCCGCCTCCGACTGGTTCCTCAGCGCACGCGGCGGCGCCGACCTCGATCCTGCCGCCGGGACCCGAGCCCGAGCCGAGGCCGCTGACGCCCGACACCGCACCGCGGCGACGGACCCCGCGCTCGCCGAAGCGCCCTGGACCTGGCTCGGCCCCCAGAACATCGGTGGTCGTGTCCTCGACATCGCCCTCGATCCGGCCGGTACCGACACCGTCTACGTCGCCACGGCTGGCGGCGGCGTGTGGAAGAGCACCGACGCCGGCGTCACGCTCGCTCCCAGCTGGCCGGATGTCGCACCGCAGGCGGTCGCAGCCATCGCGGCGGCGCCGGACGAGACCCTCTACGCCGGGACCGGCGAGCCGCCACCCGGTGGGGGATCGATCACCTGGGCTGGCGACGGCATCTACCGCTCCACGGACGGGGCGCAGACCTGGGAGAACATCGGACTGTCCGACTCGGGCACGATCAGCGAGATCGTCGTCGACTCCCGCGGCACGATCTGGGTGGCGTCGATGGGCCACGGCTTCGCCGAAGGTGGCGAGCGCGGGCTGTACCGCTCCGACGACGGCGGCGAGAGCTGGACCGTCGCGCTGGAGGCGCCCAACGGGCGGACCGGCGCCAGCGATATCGCCATCGACCCGGCCGATCCCGATCACCTCTTCGTGACGATGTGGCAGCGGATCCGCCTGCCCGACCGACGGCTGTACGGCGGCCCCGGCTCGACCGTGTGGGAGTCGCACGACGGCGGGGCGACCTGGGAGTCGGTCGATGCCATCACCGCTCAGGACTCGCGTCGTCAGCCCGGCCGCATCGCGCTGTCGTTCGCGCCCAGCGACGCGAGCAGGGTGTACGCCATCGTCGTCGACGACCTCGGCGGCTTCGACAGCTTCTACCGCTCCGATGACGGGGGAGCGACGTGGACGCAGACCGGTGACAGCTTCCTCGACACGTCGCAGTCGAGCTACGGCTGGTGGTTCGGTCGCATCTGGGTCGACCCCGACGAGCCCGACGTGCTCTTCGCTGGAGGCGTGGACCTCGTGTGGTCGGATGACGGCGGCGACAGCTGGCTGCCGCAGTCCAGCACCATCGCTGGAGTCGTGACGGGAGTGACGGTCGTGAACCCCCACGCCGACCAGCACGACATGGTGTGGGACGAGCGCGTGCCGGGGCGCGTCTACCTCGCCAACGACGGCGGCCTCTACCGCAGCGACGCCGATGGCCGCCTCGACTGGAAGGGCGCGCTGCAGCAGGGGTTCACCCAGCACTACTCGGTCGGGGTGAGCCAACAGCAGCCCAGCCGCGTCGTCTCTGGGCTCCAGGACAACATGTGCCAGCGCAACTACGTCGCCGGTGACCTCGGCCAACCGCAGACCTGGACCAAGTACGGCCTGTGTGGCGACGGACTGCAGACGCTGATCCACCCCACCGACGACCGCATCGTCTACGGCTGCGCCCAGTACGGCGGCAACTGCTCACGGTCCGACGACGGCGGCGGGGCGTTCGCTTTCATGAGGATCCCGGGCGACCGGCACAACTGGTGGGCGCCGATCGCGTTCGACCCGTCCGATCCGACGGTCATGTACGCGGGGTCCAACGTGGTGTCGCGTGGCGCGACCGCCGGCGGGGTCCGACCGGGACAGACCGGTTTCGCCGTGATCAGCCCCGACCTGACCTCGACGGCGGGCGGGGCGGAACAGCCCGACCCGCAGTACGAGTTCGGCACGATCACGACCCTGGCGGTAGCCCCCTCCGACGGCAACGTGCTGTACGTGGGGACCGACGAGGGCTGGCTCTGGCGGGGCGAGCTCGCGGGACCGCAGTGGGGCTGGGAGCGGATCGACACCGAGACCGACGTCCCCGAGGACGAGCGCGTCCTCCCCGACGGACTGTCGTGGGTGTCGCGGGTGGCGGTCGACCCGGGCGATGCCGACGTCGCCTACGCGACGTTCTCGCGCTACCGCAACGGCGAGGACACGCCGCTCGTGGTGAAGACGACCGACGGCGGCGCGAGCTGGACCGACATCACCGGCGACCTCCCCGACGCGCCGGTCAACGAGATCGTCGTGCTCGACGACAGCGCGCGCCTCGTCGTGGGAACCGACGTCGGGGTGTTCCTCTCCGACGACGGTGGCACGAGCTGGAAGGCGGTCGGGACGGGGCTCCCCACGAGCCCGGTGCTCGACATCGCCACGCATACGAGCACCGATCTGCTCAGCGGGGCGAGCACCACCTACTTGACCGCCGCCACCTTCGGTCGCGGCATCATGCGCGTCGCCCTCCCGTCGGCGGAGTAGCCCACCCGCCCTCCGCCATGGCCGACGCGCCCCGTGACGGGAGCGCGCGTGGAGGCGTGTTCGCGTCAGCCTGGCTCGGCGGGACGGAGGCTGCGGCTCAGGAAGCCACCGCCTCCCAGAGCGACTCCTCGCGGACCGAGACGATCGGGCTCGTGGTGAACCCGGGCCCGTCGAAGGAGTGGCAGTGCAGCCGCAAGCCGACCGAGCCGGGGACGATCTCCACCCGGTCGAAGTCGGCCACGAACGCCATCGGGCCGGCGGTGCCTCGGACGGGATGATCGCTGACGCGGGTCACACGGACGCGTCTACCGTCCGGTGCGCTGCTCACCAGGTAGGTCGAGGAGTTCTCGGTCTCGATCCGAAGCAGCACGTGGCACCCTCCGCCGGACGGTCCATCGTCGCACGCTGGGCCACCTCATGGCAACGGCACGGAGCGGCGTAGCCGTGGGACTCGTGCCGGGCGTGGTTCCCGCTCCGTCGGGCGGGGACGGGCACGGCTTCGGATGACTTCCGGCGGTGGGGGCGAGGTGACCGTTACCTTCTCGGTCCGTCGTATCGAGGGTCTGGGTGCGGGCAACGGCAGGGCGGTTGGGGCTCGTCGTCGCGGTGTTGACCGCGGCGCTCGTCCCCGTGCCACGGCTCGTCCCCGTGGCCCCGGCGGTCGCGGACAGCGCGCCGTCGATCCACACGCCCCGCCCGATGCCGGGCTCGATCGTGCCCACCGGTGAGCTTCTGTTGCGCGTGACGACGCAGTCCGATGCCGACACCGCCACCGTCGAGCTGTCCCTCGACGGGCGACCGGTCGTCGTGGCCCGCGGCGAGCGGGACCCCGACGGCGCTGCCTACGCGAGCGCGACGGTCACCGTGGCGCCCGGCCCCCACGAGGCGAGCGCGACGTTCACGGATACGGCGGGGCGACGGGTCCAGCGATCCTGGTCGTTCGTGGCTACCGACGTGACCGTGCGGCGCCACGCCGGACCGACACGGCTCGAGACGGCCGTCGCGATCAGCCGCGAGACGTTCCCTGAAGCGGGGAGCGCGTCCGCGGTCCTGCTCGCGAGGGCGGACGACTTCGCCGACGCCCTCGCGGGCGCCCCGCTGGCGGTGCACCTGGATGCGCCCCTGCTGCTCACGGCGCGCGATGAGCTGGCCGAGGTCGCGCGCCAGGAGCTGCGACGCGTGCTGCCACTCGGCGGCACGGTCCACCTGCTCGGTGGCACGGAGGCCCTCTCGCGTGCGGTCGCGGACGACGTACGTGCGCTCGGCTACCTCGTCACCCGTCACGCAGGCGAGGACCGCTACGCCACCGCGGCGAGCATCGCCCGCGCCCTGCCGGGTACGGGCGGGGCTCTCATCGCGTCGGGTGTGTCGTTCCCGGACGCGCTGGCCGCGTCCGCTCCCGCGGCACGCGATGGCGTCCCCATCCTCCTCACGCGTCGCGACGAGCTGCCGCACGCGACGACCGAGGTGCTCGATGACCGCGGGGTGGCCGACCTGGTGGTCGTCGGTGGACCGGCGGTCGTGAGTGCCGCCGTCGAGGAGCAGCTCACGGACACGATCGAACGGGTCGAACGGGTCGCGGGGGCTGATCGCTACGCCACCGCCGTGGCGGTCCTCGCCCGCTACTACGACCGTCCCTCGGGTGTGTCCCTCGCGAGCGGGACCGACTTCCCCGACGCGCTCACCGGGACGCGTCACGCTGCCGCCCTCCGCCAGCCCCTGCTGTTGACGCCAGCCGACCACCCGGTAACCGCCACGGACGCAGCGCTCCGGGCGGTACGGCCCAGGCACCTCGACGTCTACGGCGGCGCGGTGGCCGTCACCGACGCCACCGCTGGCGCCAGCGTCCGCGCGGTGGTCGACGGTCCCGACGCTCCGCGCGTCGTCACAGCGACCCCGGTCGAGACCGACGAGGCCAGCTACCTCGAGCGCGTCACGGTGACGTTCGACCGGCCCGTCGACGTCGGGGCGTCGTCCGTCTACCTCGATGTCGGCGACCGCGAGATCGTGGGGGAGGTCGTCGGCGTCGACGAACGGACCCTACAGCTGCGCGTGCCCGGGGGAGTGGCGGGCCTGGAGCGCGAGCTCGCACACGCGGGGCGGGTCACGGTCGCGGGCGTCGGGGCGGGAGCGGTGGGGCACCACGACGTCGCGTTCACCTACCTCGAGCCCGATCCGTGGTTCGCCACCGTCGCTGGCGTCGACCTGCACCTGCCGTCGCGTCACGTCGAGATGATCGGCTACCACCAGTCCAGCCACGACGGGGCGAGGGAGCTCAGCCCGCGTGACACCGCCACCGCGCAGCTGACCCTCCCCAGCCGCGGACGCGGGACCGGCCGGCACACCGCAGCGGACATCGTCGCCGACCCCGAGCTCGCGGTGTACTCGCCGGTGGACGGCGTCGTCGTCCGTGCCGGGACCTACCGCCTCTACTGCGACCACTACGACCACTACCTCGTCATCGAGCCCGACGCGCGCCCCGGCTACGAGGTCAAGCTGCTGCACTTCGAGGGCCTGGCCGTCGCGACCGGCGACCGGGTCGAGGCCGGGATCACGCAGGTCGGCTCGGCGCCCCGCACGCTGCCGTTCGAGTCGCAGGTCGACGAGTACTCCGGCCCCGACGCCTGGCCCCACGTCCACGTCGAGGTCGTGGACACCGCGATCCCCGATCGGGGCGGGGGCGGCTGCTGACGGACTGGCGAGCGCCCCGTCTTGACGACAACGCGCATCCACGCGTGTTTGCGTCACGGCCTGGCAGTGGCGAGCGCCCCGTCTTGACGACAACGCGCATCCACGCGTGTTTCCGTCACGGCCTGGCCGTGCAAGCGCCCCGGTTGACGCGCGGGACCAGGGCAGCGAACATACGTTCGACCAACGTCGCCCCGACCCCGCCGAGCCCCCAGCATGCGTCGTGCCACCCGCACCCCCGCCCCGCAGGAGGCGGAGGAGGATCGCGAGGAGCGTCTCGTCGAGGCGCGACGGGCCGCCGAGGCGGCGGAGGCGGTCCGTCAGCGCGGAGCAGGTGGTGGGCGTCTCCCACCGTTCGCGCACCTGGCGGTGCGGACCTGCTTCTCGCTGCGCGACGGAGCCATCCGACCACGTGAGCTCGCGGCGGCCACCGCGGCCGGCGGCATGACCCACGTGGCCATCACCGACCGCGACGGGCTCTACGGGGCGGTCCGCTTCGCGCAGGCGTGCCAGGTCGAGGGCGTCACGCCGGTGTTCGGTACCGATCTGGCACTGCGCCCCGACCTCGAGCGCCCCGGCTGGGCCATCACCCGCGCCGGCCGACACCGCCTCCCCACCGGCCACGGCCCGCAAGGATGGGTGGATGACGCGGCATCCCGCGCCAACCACGCATCCTCGCGCGACGATCCGCGCGCGCGGCGTCCCGCCAGCGGACCGGCGTGGCTCGAGGACGACGCCCCGCGGATCACCCTGCTCGCTCGGACGCAGCAGGGGTACGGCGACCTGTGCCGCGCGGTCACCGCTGCCCACCTCGGTGCGGAGCGGTCCTCGCCGCATCTGGCCTGGGAGGACGTCCCCCGCGCGGCGGCACGCCAGGGGTGCTACCTGCTCCTCGGGGTCGACTCGCCGGTGGGGCGGCTGCTGTCGGCGGGGTTCGAGGAGGCGGCGCGTGACGAGCTGGCGCGCTGGATCGAGGTGTTCGGTCGGGGCGCGGTCCTGCTGGGCGTGCGCAACTGGCTCGAACGCGGTGACGACCGTCGCACCACCCGCACCCTGCGTCTGGCCGACGACGTCGAGGTGACCCCGGTCGCGATCAACGACGTGCGCTACCTCGTCGCGGAGGACGTCTTCGTCGCCGACGTGCTGGCGTGCATCCGCAACCAGGTCCCGCTCGGCAAGCACCACCTGGGACGCCGAACCGCCGAGGGCTGGTTCAAGACCACCGCGGACCTCGCCCCGCTGTTCGCCGAGCGCCCCGACGTGCTGAGCAACACCCAGCGCATCGCCGAGACCTGCGACGTGGACCTCGGCCTGGGCGAGCTGCACGTGCCGCGCCTCACCGGCTTGTCGGATGAGGTGGCGGCCGGGGAACTGCACCGCCGGTGCTGGCAGGGAGTCGCGGGGCGCTACCCCCGGCTGACCCCGGCGATCCGTGAACGGCTCGAGCGCGAGCTGGCCATGGTGGACCGGCTGGGCCTGCACGACTACTTCCTGACCGCCGCCGAGGTGGTCGCCGGCATCCGGGACATGGGGGTGCTGTCCGCGTGCCGCGGGTCGGCGGCGGGGAGCCTGGTCTGCTACGCGCTACGCATCAGCGACGTCGATCCGGTCGGCAACGGGCTGATGTTCGAGCGCTTCATGAACCCCTACCGCGACGAGCTGCCGGATATCGACATCGACGTCGAGTCCTCCCGGCGCGAGGACGTCTACCGCATGATCATGGCGCGCTACGGCGAGCAGCGCACGGCGTGCGTCGCGATGGTGGAGACCTTCCAGGCACGTATGGCCATCCGGGAGGTCGGCAAGGCGCTCGGGCTGCCGCCCGACGAGATCGACGTCATCGCCAAGAGCTTCACCCGCACTCGCGCTCGGGACGTGCGTCAGATGCTCCGACGCGCCCCGGAGCTCGCCCGCGCCAACCTCGATGCCGGTCAGCTCGAGCGCCTCTTCGACGTCGTCGAGCGCATCGACGGCTTCCCGCGACACCTCGCGCTGCACCCCTGCGGGATCCTGCTCGCCGACACCCACCTGCAGGACCGCACCGCTCTCGAGCGCTCCGCTCCCCGTGGTCCCGACGACGACGGCTTCGTGATGAGCCAGTTCGACAAGGACGACGTCGCGGCTCTCGGGCTGCTCAAGCTCGACATCCTCGCGGTGCGGCTGCTCAGCTCGATGGCCCACACGGTCGAGCTGCTGCGGCACACCCGTGACGTCGACCTCGACCTGTCCGAGGTCTCCGACGACGACCCCGAGACCTACGAGCTGCTGCGGTCGACCCGCTCGATCGGGGTCTTCCAGGTGGAGTCCCCGGGCCAGCGCGAGCTGCTGGGACGGCTGCAGCCCGACCGCTTCGGTGACCTCATCGTCGAGATCTCGCTGTTCCGGCCAGGCCCCGTCAAGGGCGACATGGTCAACCCGTTCGTGTCCCGTCGGCACGGCGAGGAACAGGTCGTCTACCCCCACCCCTCGCTCGAGCCCGTGCTCGCCGAGACGCACGGGGTGATCGTCTACCACGAGCAGGTCATGGGGGTGATCGCCGCCATGACCGGGTGCGACCTCAGCTACGCCGACCTGATCCGCCGCCAGCTCGGTGACCACCAGCGGCACGCGGCGCTGCGGGCGTGGAGCATCGGCCGGGCGGTCGAGCGCGGTTTCGCCCGCCCCGTCGCCGAGCACATCTGGCACCAGCTCCTCCAGTTCGCCTCCTTCGGGTTCTGCAAGGCCCACGCTGCGGCGTTCGCCGTGCCGACCTACCGCTCGGCCTGGCTCAAGACCCACTACCTGCCCGAGTTCGTCGCCGGCTTGTTGACCCACGATCCGGGCATGTACCCGCGCCGGCTGCTACTCGACGAGGCGCGCATGTTCGGGGTCGCGGTGCTGCCTCCGGACGTCAACCGCTCCGAGAGCGCCTACACCGTCGAGGTCGTCGATCAGGGACTCGCCGACCACCTGCTGAGGTTGCGTGCCGATCACCTCCCACCAGGCTGGCGCGCCCCGACGCCGAGCGAGCCCACCGACCGTCCCGTCCCACCCGGAGGCTGGGACGCGGGCGACGCCGGCCACGGCTACCGCTACGCGGTCCGTATCGGTCTGCAGGATCTGAAGGGGATCACCGACACCGAGATCGGTTCACTCGTGCAGCAGCGACCGTTCACCTCGTTGATCGACCTGCGTCGCCGCGCCGCGCTGTCCCGCCCCACCGCCGAACGCCTCGTGGACGCCGGCGCGGTGGACCAGCTCGCCGGGGTGGGACGTCGGAGCGGACCGGACCGCCGCCGCGTCCGCCTCGCGGTCGAGGAGCTGTGGTCGGGGGTCGGCCGCAAGCTCCCACCTCCTGACGCGCCGCAGCAGGAAGCGCTCGCGCTCGATGCCGACCACGACCCGCAATTGCCTGCACCCAGCCACGCCGATCTCGTCCGTGAGGAGCTCGCGGTGCTGGGGCTGGACGTGACGCGTCACGTCCTGTCGTTCTACGAGCCCCTCCTCGAGCACCTGGGCGTCATCCGCAGCTCGGACCTGGCCGGGGCGCGGGAGTGGGAGCGGGTCCGGGTCGCCGGTGTGAAGGTGGCGGTTCAGTCGCCCCCGGTGAAGTCGGGCCAGCGGGTGCTGTTCCTCACGCTCGACGACCGCACCGGCGCCCCTCAGGTCACGTTCTTCGAGCGCGTCCTCGGGGACTGCGCCTGGACGCTGCTCCACGCGTGGCTGCTCCTGTGCGAGGGCCGGATCCGACGCCGCGGTCCCAAGGGTGTGACCGTCAACGGCGATCGGGTGTGGGATCTGTCGCGGTTGTGGCGAGCTTGGCACGAGGGCTGGCTACCCGACGCGCTCGGCGAGCACGGCACCCCGGCACCCCACGAACGCCCCGCGAGCCGCCCCGTCGGCCTGACGGCGGCCGAGTTCGGCCGCGGCAGTGCCTGATGTTGGTGACGCCGCATCCGAGGCGTCGTCGGGCACTAGTCAGTACGAGCGGTCCCTGTCGACGTCTCTCAACTCGCGGATCGCGATGCCGACGTAGGTGGGGATGACACGGCCCAACGACGTCGACCGCGCGGACGCCGCCCGCGTCATCGAGCCGATGCCGGATACCGACGTCGATGGGCACCGCCGCGACCTCGAGCGGCGTGACCGCATCCTGCAGGCGGTGGCCTACGCGGCCGGTCGGCTGCTGCGTGGCGGCGATTGGGAGCGGGATGTCGACGCCGCGCTGACGTGCCTCGGCGAGGCGACGGGGGTCAGCCGCGTCTACGTGTTCGAGAACGCCCGAGGTCCAGGTGGCGAGGTCGTCACGTCCTACCGGTTCGAGTGGACCGCGCCCGGCATCGAGCCCCAGATCGACCATCCCGCCCTCCAAGCTCTGCCCTACGAGACGATGGGGTTCGGCCGGTGGGCGCGGGAGCTGTCGCAGCAGCGCGCCATCCACGGCGACGTGAACGATCTCCCGACCCAGGAGCAGGCCCTGCTGCGTGAGCAGCACATCCGCTCGATCATCTGCGTGCCGATCTTCCTCGCGGGGCGGTGGTGGGGGTTCATGGGCTTCGACGAGTGCGTGACCGACCGGCGGTGGTCGGAGCCGGAGGTCGACGCTCTGCGCGTGGCTGCGGACGTGCTGGGCGCCGCCATGCAACAGCAGCGCGCCCGGGAAGCACTCCTGCACTCGCGTCAGGCCTACGCGTCGGCGTACCAACGTGAGCGCGAGGCGGTCGAGAGGCTGCGACGTCTCGATGACATGAAGGACAGCTTCCTCGAGGCCGTGTCCCACGAGTTGCGGACGCCGCTCGCCGGGGTGCTGGGTCTGGCCGAGACGGTGCGTCAGCACCTCGACCGCCTGCCGCCTGAGCAGGTCCAGCAACTGACGACGCGCATCGCCGCGAACGCGCGCCGCCTCGACCGCATGCTCGCGAACCTGCTCGACGTCAGCCGATTGCAGCGCGGCACCCTGACGGCGAAGCGGACCTGGGTCGGGGCGGCGGACTTCGTGCGCGATGTCGTGCGCGAGTGCGACGTTATCGATGGCCGCGAGGTCGTGATCGACGTCCAGGTCGACCGTCTCCACGTCGACCCAGCGCAGGTCGAGCGCATCCTGGACAACCTGCTCCGCAACGCTGTGCGCCACGGAGCCGACGACGAACCGGTGTGGATCCGGGTCGAGGCGGTGGGCGACGACGATGTCATGCTCGTCGTCGAGGATGCGGGTGAGGGCGTCCCCGACGAGTACAAGCGGTTGGTGTTCCAGCCGTTCGAGCGCGGTCCCGGGGTGGAGCGACACCGACCCGGTACCGGCATCGGTCTCGCCCTCGTCGCGCGGCTGGCGAGCCTGCACGGCGGCCGGGCGTGGATCGAGGACCGCGAGGGGGGCGGAGCGTCGGTCCGCGTCCGCTTCGATGCCGCCCGCCTGTCCGGTCAGGTCGAACCGGTCCGTACCTTCTGACCTCCCGGGGCAGCGTCACCACGGTCGTGGATCAGATCTCCGCCAGCGTGATGGGTTCCACGCCTGCACCGAGGACGGGGTCGGTCGGTGCGGCAGGTGCGTCAGCGAAGCGCAGACCCATCGGCCCTGGTGGCGTGCCCTGACGGATCCGTAGCTCCAGCGGCGCGTCCTCCCACCACACCCGCAGGCCCTCGTCGACCGGATCGACCGTCGCGCCCAGCCGTCGCCAGAGGTCGCCGGCCTCGTCGAGGTGCGGATGCTGTAGTCGTGGACCGACCAGCGTCGCGCCGCGCTCTGGTGGCGGATCCGGATCGCGAGGTGAGCGTGCCGACCAGGCGATCTGCACCACCCAGCCACCGACCTGTGAGGGGCGCAGGAAAGCCTCGTGCCAACGGGTGTCCTGGCGGATGTCGACCACGTCGAACCCCTCGGCTCGGAGGTGGCTGACCGCTTCCAGTAGGTCAGGCACGAGGAGGGTGATGTGGTGCACGCCCGCCCCGAACCGGTCGAGGAAGCCGGTGACGAAGCCTGCGGGCTGGGGAGGCGTCGGCTCGACTAGTTCGAGCTTGCCCCCTCCGCGGTAGCGGTACTGCTTCGTCGTGAAGCCGCGTCCGCTGTCGTACTGGCCGCACTGCACCCCCCCGAGCTGGTCGCGCCACCGGGGGAGGGCAGCATCGATCGACGGCACCGCCACGGCGACGTGGTCGGGACGCGTCACGAGTGGCCGGGCCAACCGGGGGTGCTCCTCGTCGCAGCCGGGTCACCGTAGAGGTGCGACTCCCTTCGACCGCTACCCTGCGCACGAACAGGTGTTCGTCGTCCAGGACCGCGTCGAGGTAGCCGTCGTGGAGCGTCCCGCGGAGTCGATCCTCCACGCCGACATGGACGCCTTCTACGCCTCGGTCGAGCAGCGCGACGACCCCTCGTTGCGCGGCCGCCCCGTCGTGGTCGGGGGAGCCGGTACGCGTGGTGTCGTCGCCGCGGCCAGCTACGAGGCACGACGGTTCGGGATCCACTCCGCGATGCCGATGGTGCGCGCGCGCCGGTTGTGTCCATCACTGGTGGTCGTGCCGCCGGACTTCCGCCGCTACCGCGACGCCTCCGACGAGGTGATGCGCGTGTTCCGATCGGTCACGCCGCTGGTGGAGCCGCTGTCGCTCGACGAGGCGTTCCTCGACGTGACGGGTGCCGTGCGGCTCTTCGGTCCCCCACGTGCCATCGCCGACCGCATCCGCGCCGAGGTCCGCGCCAGCGTCGATCTGCCTTGCTCCATCGGGATCGCACCGAACAAGTTCCTCGCCAAGCTGTGCTCGGCCAAGGCGAAGCCGGATGGCGTGCTGCATCTCCACGTCGACGAGGTCGAGGCGTTCCTCCGCCCTCTCCCGGTCAGCGACCTGTGGGGCGCCGGCCCGAAAACGGTCGAGCGCCTGCGCAGCTACGGCTTCCGTAGCGTGGGCCAGCTCGCCGATTGCGACCTGCGCACCCTCCAGCGCGTCCTCGGCGATGCCACCGGCAGCCACCTGTACCGGCTCGCGCAGGGTCGGGATGCCCGTGCCGTCGTGCCCGACGAGGCGGCCAAGAGCGTCTCGGCGGAGGAGACGTTCGATGAGGACATCGACGATCCGGCGCTGCTGCGCACGCTCATCCTCGGTCTCGCCGAGCGGGTCGGGCGGCGGCTGCGTGCATCCGGCCTCGCGGGCAGGACGGTCACGCTCAAGGTCAGGTTCGCGACGTTCGACACGATCACGCGCTCGTCGACCCTCGACCTGCCCACCGACCGGACCCACGACGTGGCCGACCTCGCTCGCGAGCTGTTCGATGGGTTGCGACTCGAGCGTGTCCGGGTCCGTCTGCTCGGCGTCGGGGTCTCCAACCTCACCGACGGTGATGCGGCCCGTCAGCTCTCGCTCGACGCGGACCCCCGCTGGGAGGATCTTGAACGCGCCAGCGACCTGGCCCGCGACCGGTTCGGGGGCGCGGCGGTCACGTTCGCATCGCTGCTCGACCACGAGCAGGAGCTTCGTTCATCCAACCGCGATGATCTTCGCGACCTGGATCGGGACTCAGGAGACGAACGGTAGGAACCGCACCCGGTTGTGCTGCCGGCGGCGCCCATCGAGGTACCCCGCCAGCGCCTCGTAGACCTGGTCACCCACCATCTCGCGTAGCTCGTCCTCCATGGTGCGGTAGGCGAGCTGGCGCCCGACGAACGCTTCCGGCGCCTCGGTGCACCACCAGTGGAAGTCGGCACCGCCCTCACCCCACGTCCCGCGCTCGTAGGGCCCGATGGTGTGGACCTCGACGGTCTCACCGTCGTTGCCGACCTTCTCGTCGATGTCACGGTGCAGCGGCAGCTGCCAGCACACGGTCGGTTTGGTGTCGATCGGTCGTTCGTCCTCACGGAGAGCGAGCAGGTGCAGGGCGCAGCCGCTCCCTCCCTCGAAGCCCGCACGGTTGAGGAAGATGCAGCCGCCGTCGTGCGTGGTGGTGTGCACCTCGCCCTCGTCGTCCTCCTCGAACATCCCCTCCCGACGCGCGAGCGCGTGGAACTGCATGATCTGGGGATCGAGCCGTCGGAACTGCTTCCGTACGAGCGCTTGGTCCTCGTCGTCGACGTACGCACCGTGCTCGCAGCAGCCCACGACCTCGTCGGGGCCGTCCTCGCGCACCCCCTGGCACCCCTGGCCGTAGATGCAGTGGTACGTCGAGAGCAGGAACGACACATCGAACGAGTACCGGAGGTGGTCGTCGTCGGGGTCGGTGAGGGTGACGTACTCGCGTTCGAACAAGCGCGTGAGCCTTGGAGCGGAGCGGGTCGGACGGCACGAGCGTACCTAGTTCTGTGCTACCGCTTCGCTGCTCGAGCACGGTTCTCGTGCTACCGCTTCGCTGCTCGAGCACGGTTCTCGTGCTACCGCTTCGCTGCTCGAGCACGGTTCTCGTGCTACCGCTTCGCTACTTGAGCACGGTTCTCGTGCTACCGCTTCGCTACTTGAGCACGGTGCGCCGCATGGTCCGCACCTCCTCGTCGACCGGTCCGCTCCTATCCTCGCGGGTCGAGCGAGGAGCAGACCGTGGGAGAAGTCGTCTCGTACGAGATCGTGGACCGCGTCGCGGTGATCACCATCGAGCGGCCCGAGAAGAAGAACGCGATGAACATGGAGGTCTTCGACGGTCTGCGTGAGCGCGCCGGTCAGGCGGCCTCCGACGAAGCCGCAGGTGCGGTGCTCGTTCGGGGGGCGGGCGGGGTCTTCTCCAGCGGCATCGACATCTCGGTCTTCTCGGGGTGGTCCGAGGCGACCGCTGGGGACGACGCCGAAGCGCTCGGGGCGGCCCTCCTCGACCGCCTGCAGGGCGCGTTCACGGCGATCGAGGAGATCGACAAGCCGGTGGTCGCGGCCATCGAGGGCTACTGCTTCGGCGGTGGACTGCAGCTCGCGATCGCGTGCCACGTTCGCGCGGTCGCTGCGTCCGCGGAGCTGTCCGTGCTCGAGGGCAAGTGGGGGATCATCCCCGACCTCGGTGCCACGCACCGCCTCGCTCGTCTCATCGGCCTGGGCCGGGCGACGGAGCTCGCGCTCACGACGCGGCGGGTCGACGCTGACGAGGCGCTGCGCATCGGGCTCGCCGAGGTACGGCTGGATGGCGACGACCCACAGGATCGCGCGCTGAGCTACGCGGTGCAGCTCGGTTCGGGGCCCGCGGCGCTCAGGCGGATGCCGCGGCTGTTCCGAGAGAACTGGTACCGCGCCCCGAACGACGCGCTCGCCGAGGACGGTCGCGTCCAGCTCGAGGTGATGTCGGGCCCGGACTTCCAGGAGGCCGTGGTCGCGCGCTTCGAGGGCCGCGAGCCGCGCTACACGGGACGATGACCGAGAGCGCGCCCTAAACCCGTGCCACGGCTGGCCGACGAGGGGGGAGCAAGTCGAACGGAGCTCGAACGGCACGAAGGGAGGGTCCGTGGTCCTCGTCCACCGCATGGATGGCGAGGCGGTGTTCCTGAACCCCGACCTCATCGAGCTCGTCGAGGTGGTCGGTCAGGCAACACGGATCACGCTCGTCGACGGTCGGTCGGTGGAGGTCAGCGAGACGCCGTCCGCGATCGCCGATCGGGTGCGTGATTTCCGTGCCGCCGTCCTCGTCGAGGCTGAACGTCAGGCTGGTATCGGGGGGGTCGCGTTGCGCGCCCTGCCCGATCTCGACCCCTGATCACTTCGCCCCGGGCTCCGGTGGATGGTCACGTATACTCGGGTGCACGGGCCGGATCGAAGCGCGGAGCACGGGCATGCCGCTGTCGGAGCACGAGGAACGGATCCTCGCCGAGATCGAACGTCGTCTCACCGAGGACGATCCCCGCTTCATCGAGCGCACACGGCGGGTCGCTGCGGCCGACGGCGCACGCCTGCGGTGGTCGGTCGCCGGTTTCGTCGTCGGCTTACTGCTGCTGTTCGGGCTGACCTTCCACATCGGCTTCGGCTTCGTCGGCTTCGCTCTGATGCTGGTCTCGGTGATCGTCGGTGTCCGCGCCGTCAAGGGGCTGCGTGTGCAGCGCGGTGACGACCTCTTCACGCGGTTCCGGCGCGGGCTCCAGCGCGAGGATCGCGAGAGCTGATGCGAGCGACGCCGCATCCGCGGCGTCGATGGGTACCTCGCAGTCACTCCGCCGCGAAGAGCGCGGTCTTCGCGGCTGGGTCGCCACGGGAACCGCTACCGCGCCCCACGGTGGCGTGCGCGTCGCACGACTTGACGTCCCGCACCCGCGATCCGTTCCGCCGGTAGCCGCACCGGCGATGCCAGGCGTGTACTCGTCGGGACCGATCGGGTCAGCTCCGCGACGAGGTCGTGGCCGAGCCGTTCCGATTCCTCGCCGGCGTCCGCTCCCAGCTCACCCCCGAACGCGGCCGCCTGCGCCAACTCGGCGAAGCGCCCCGCCGCTGCGCTGTCGGTGCGTCCGTCGTCGCTCCACCGTCGAGCCACGTCGCGCGCGGTCTCGTGCGGCCGTCGCCCGACGCCGACCCGCGCCGCGCTCGAGTACACGCGGCGCTGCGCTGCCAACACGCGGTCGGGAAGGTCCAGATCGGGTCGGTGCAGCCGTTCCCGGTACCGGCGCACAGCGATGGCCGCCAGCCCGACCCCGATGAGCATCAGCAGGACGAGGGGAGCATCGATGCGCCCGGCCTCCGCGCCGTCACCGGGGCCCAGGGGGGCGTCGAGCGGCCGGCCATCCGGGCCCAGGGGCTCGGGCCCAGCCAGGTCCTCTCGCGGATCGGGCTGCTCGCCCAGCTCCGGCGCGTCCCCACCGAGGCTGGTGCGCTCGGCGATGGTGAGCAACGGGTCGAGATTCTCTTCGGTGGGAGGCTGCACGAGTCCGTCGCTGCGCGGGGTCGGATCGAACTTGAGCCACCCGTACCCCGGCGCCAGAACCTCGACCCACGCGTGGGCGTCATCGGTCGAGATGACGTAGGTGCGGATGGGGCGGCCGCTGCCGGGATCGACGATGTCCTCTTCGATGTCGGCGGTGACGTCGGTTCCGGATAGGAAGCCCACCGCGACGCGTGCCGGGACGCCGGTCGCGCGCAACATGACGGCCATCGCGGTGGCGTAGTACTCGCAGTACCCGGTCCGGTCCTCGAGCACGAAGCGTTCGAGCGCTCCCGATCCGCGCAGTGGCTCGACGTCGGTCGTGTAGGTGAACGGCGATCCGTCTTCGATGAAGTAGTTCTGCAGTGCGAACGCCTTCTCGATCGGTGTGGCCGCCCCGCGTTCGACGTAGATCTGCTCGGCGAGGACCCCCAGCTGCTCGTACGCAGCCGGGAGCTGGAGGTGCTCGGCGAGCGCTCCGGGGTCGATCACGAGGTCGCGGACGTCGTCGGGGTCGGGTTGTGGCAGCGCGGAGATCACGCCGTACTCGAACCCCTCGACGATCCCGGTCACGAGTCGGCCGGCCAGCTCGTTGTCGGTGAGCTCGGCGCTGGCCACGAAGCCGCCGTCGGTGGAGTAGACCATCTGGCCCCGCGCTGGTCCGGTGACGCGCAACGGCTGGTAAGGGACGGGCGCGAAGATGTTCTCGAGGTCGAGCACGCGGATCTGCGCCCGTGCCTCGACGGCCCGCTGGATCGGAACCTCAGGAGGCAGGTCGGCGTCGGCGCGGTAGAGCTGCTCGTCGTTTGGGCGGAAGCTCGTCGATCCGGATGGGCCGAGGCGCCAAGTCGTCCCGTCGAACGAGTCGAGGGCCGCGAGCCGGTAGTACATGCGCCGGTCGCTTCGCACCTCGAGCACGTCGCGAGGTTCGGGCAGTTGCAGCCGGTCACCCACGTCCACGATCGGTTGATAGCCACGCGGATCGGTGCCCGCGCCGACGTCGTACCACGGCGGCTCCTGGTACCCCGGCAGCATCGCTGGCGCCATCGCGGCGACGGCGAGCGCTACACCGCCCACCGCCATACCGGCCGAGGTGAGCCGTTGCGCGGGACGATCGCGGGACCACCCGACGACGTCGGCGTCGGGCTCGAGCAGCAGCACGAGGGCGGCACCCGCGAGGAAGGGCAGCGCCTGCGGCCACGTGCGCCCCGGTGGCAGCGGTACCGCCAGTGGCACTGCCCATAGCACGGCAGGCGGCAGCAGGCTCAAGCCGGGGCGTCGGAACCGCACCAGCAGTTCGTGGGCGGCGAACGTGACCCACCAGGCGGCCCCCGTCACGATCACCAGCAGGCCCGGGAGCACCTCGGTGGGCGCCTCCGCTTCACGGAAGGCTCGCACCCCTTCGACGAGCAGGTCGCGGTAGGCAGCGAAGCTGGCGGTACCGGGGAACAGACCCTCGGTCTCGACGTGCGTGATGTACGAGAACGTGATGAACCCGACGAGGGACGCGATGGTGCTGGTGACGGGGCCCGCCCCGAGCCTCCGGATCGCCATCGCGAGCGCCAGGGCTAGCGCGATCGACACGAGCGTGGGTCCCTGCCACGAGCCGTCGGCGAACACTCGGGCGAACACCGTGATCGCTCCGACCATCACGGCCCCGACCGCAGCACCGAGGACCAGATCCCGTCTCACGCAGGTCCTCCTCCCGTACGTGCCAGCGGGGCCGGACGCGCCCGGCGGTGGACGACGAGCTCGCGCCACCGCTCGTCGAGCCGGTCGCCCTGGCGTAGCACCGTGACGCGCCAGCCCGCGGCCCGCAGCGCTTCGGTCGTCCGCGCAGGGTCCGGAGCGGCCCCGCGCCGACGCCCGAAGGTGCCGGCATCGAGCAGCACCGCCAGCCGCGTCGCGAAGCCACGCCCCGCGCGCACCATCGCACCCAGTTCCGCAGCGTCGGGTACAGGAACGATCGACACGAGCACACCGTTCCCGATGAGCCCGTGCGAGACCTGCAACCACAGCGGTACGAGCGTCTCGGCGTCCAGCGGCTCGATCACCGCGAGCCGGTCGAGCGTGACCTCCCACGGCTGCCACGGCGGTGGACGACGCACGGGCTCGGTCACGAGGCGGACCGAGTAGGTGCGCGAGCTGAGGTGGTAGGTCACGCTCGCAGCGCAGGCCACCGCGAGCTCGAACGACGAGGTCGGACCGTGCCCGGCGTGCACGTCCCGTCGCGTATCGAGGATGACGGTCGCCTCCGGCTGCTGCGGTGCCTCGTCCTGGCGCACCATCAGCTTCCCGCGGTGCGCCGTGGTGCGCCAATGGACCTTCCGCAGATCATCGCCGCGGACGTACTCGCGGACCCCGGCGAACTCGTCACCGGCCGCCATCGGTCGCGGCTTCGCATCGCCACCCGCTCCGTGATGGCCCCCGAGCGGGATCCCCGATGGGAGGTGCCAGACGGGCGGGTAGATCGTGACGTGGTCGACGCTGCCGTGCCGCAGCGTCCGCACGGCGACGCCGAACGGGTCGCGCAGGCTGACCGTCAGCGGTCCGATCGGGAACCGTCCTCGCTGGCGCGCCGCGAGGCGGTAGTGGACCGCCACGCCTCGTCCGGGCATCAGCGGCGACAGGATGAAGCGACCGCCATCCGTGATCGTCGCCGGAACGCGGTCATCGACCTGGAGCGTCGCGGTCGGCAGGTGGCCCACGTTGCGCAGGTCGATACGCACGGAGCCGGTGGCGTCGTAGAACAGACGGTGGGGGTGGACGCGACGGTGGACGTCAAGCCGAGCCGACGCGAGCCGGGTGAAGACGACCGCGACCACGATCAGGACGAGCACCGCCACGGCCGCCATTGCGACCTCGGCGACACCGAACATCCGGCTCACGAGCCACAGCACCACCGCAGCAACCACGAGCCCCTTGCCGCGGTCGGTGAGCACGGCCGGCCTACTCCGTCGGGGCGGGGACGCCCGCCACGACATCGTCGATCACGTCGACCGGCTCCCGTCCGTTGAGCTGTGCCTCGGGACGGAGGATCAGCCGGTGGGGGAGCAGATGCGGTGCGAGATCCTTGATGTCGTCAGGGACGACGTAGTCGCGTCCGCGTATCGCCGCCATCGCACGGCTCGCCCGCAGCATCATCAGGGATGCGCGAGGCGAGACACCCAGCTCGGCATCCTCGTGGTGGCGCGTCGCGCGGCACAGCGCCACGATGTAGCGCTGGACGACGTCGGCGACGTGGACCTCGCGGACGACGTGGATCGCCTCCGCCACGGTCGACGCGTCGGTCACCGCCCCGAGCGTCTCGATCCGGTCCTCGGCCCCGTGTGTCGCGAGGATCGCGAGCTCGCCCTCGACGTCCGGGTAGCCGATCGACAGCCGCAGCATGAAACGGTCGCGCTGGGCCTCCGGGAGCGCGTACGTGCCCTCGAGCTCGATGGGGTTCTGGGTCGCCATGACCATGAACGGCACGCCGAGCTCGTAGGTGATCCCGTCGATCGTGACGGTCCGCTCCTGCATCGCCTCGAGGAGCGCCGACTGCGTCTTGGGGCCAGCACGGTTGATCTCGTCGCCGACCACGATGTTCGCGAAGATCGGTCCTGGCTTGAACTCGAACTCACCCGTGTCCGGCGAGTACACGGTCACACCGGTCACGTCCGATGGCAGCAGGTCGGGCGTGAACTGGATGCGCTGCACGGAGCAGTCGATCGAGCGGGCCAGTGCCTTCGCGAGCAGGGTCTTGCCGACACCCGGGACGTCCTCGATGAGCAGGTGTCCCTCGGCGAGCAACGCTACGAGGGCGAGATCGATGGGGTCGGGCTTGCCCTCCACGACGCTCGCGACGTTGCCGCGGATGTCGTCGAGCGTCCCGAGCGCGCTGGCGAGGTCAGGGCGACGACGGCGTGTCGCGATCCGCGCCCCGGTTGCCTTCGTCCTCGCCACCCGTCACTCCATGCCATCGCGGACGGCACAAGGTACCGCGGTCGGCACGGTGCGGACCCGGGGAACGCTCGGGCCGCCCCGGGCGTCGGGGCAGCCGGGCGGTCGAGTCGTGCTACCGCTTCGCTGCTTGAGCACTCAGGTGTGCACGCGCTCCGAGAAGGCGCCGAGCTGACCGCCGATTGGCTCCTCGTCGGGCAGGATGATGGTCTTGAAGTCGTGGTCGTCCCACGGCGAAGCCTCGCCGATGGACGCGAACAGCTCGTCCGCGCACGGACGGCACAGCACCCACCGCTTCGCGACCTGCACGTCGACCCCGCGGGGATCGGTGGCCTCGGTCGAGATCACCACCCGTGCGGTCGCCAGCGTGCGGTCGCAAGCATCACAGTCGAACTTCACGGATCCTCCTGTACGCGGGTTCGGTCGGTCCCGTCCGACGTGTGTTCCGATGTCTCACGAGGACGGTATCGACGTTGACGTCGATGTCAACTCGAGGTCCCTCAGGGCCGCCCCCCCGATCTCGGCGTTACCCTGGCGAGCGGCGGGTGCGACAGGCTCGACGGACGTTCCCAACATGGTGCGCCGGTCGGGCGTGCCGGAGCGCCAGGCACCGTCGGGTGATCACCCGCATCCGTACACGTGGAGACGAGGGGCGCGGTGGGGGAGCGAGGCGGTCGAGCCCAGGACACCGCGGAACGGTTGCGCGACGCCGCGAAGGAGGCGTTCGACGAGCTCGGCTACAGCGCCGCCCGGGTCGAGGACGTCGTCAGCCGCGCGGGCGTGAGCCACGGCACCTTCTACACCTACTACCCCAACAAGGCGGCCATCCTCGAGGCCCTCGTGCGCGACACCGCATCCCGTCTCGAGGCGGTGGCCTCGGCGTCCTGGGAGGGGCCCGATGTCCACGCGGCGGTACGAGCCGTCATCGGCAAGTTCCTCGAGGTGTTCGCGGAGGAGGCCGACGTGGTGGCGTTCTGGCGCGAGGCGGCAGCCACCGACGCGTCGTTCCGTGACCTGCTCCGCGAGGTGCGAGCGGGCTACGTCGAACGTGTCGCCGAGCAGCTCGCGCCGCTGACGTCGCGCGACATCGACGCGACGGTCGCGGCCAGCGCCCTGGTCGCCATGGTCGAGGGTTACGCGGTGGAACGCTACGCGACCGCCACCTCCGTCGAGCGGCTCGCCGCGGTACGCACCCTCGCGGCGCTGTGGTACGGCGGCCTGACCGAGCTCGGCGGTGGCCCTGGACGCTGACGGGTGCGTCGCGGGGCGTACACTCCGCACCTCCAAGGCGACCGGACGACCGATGCGTCGAAGGGGTGGTGACGAGGACGCCGGCGGCGGTCCTGCGACCGCGCCGCGCCCAACCATCAGCCTGCCGGTGCTCGTCCTCAACGCCTCGATGGAACCGCTGTCGATCGTTCCCACCCGCCGTGCGGTGGTCCTGACGCTGGCCCAGAAGGCCGAGGTGATGCACGAGGACGGGCGCTGGTTGCGCTCGGAGTCGCTGCGTCTGCGCGCCCCGACTGTGGTCCGTCTGCAGCGGCAGGTGCGCGTCCCGGTGCGGCGTCGAGCCGGCCTCTCGCGTCGTGCGGTGCTGCTGCGCGACGGCCAGCGGTGTCAGTACTGCGGTGGCACCGCCGAGGACGTCGATCACGTCGTGCCGCGGTCGCGGGGTGGCGCGCACGCGTGGGAGAACGTGGTCGCGGCGTGCCGCCGCTGCAACTCCCACAAGCAGGATCGCACGCCCCGCGAGGCCGGGCTGCGACTCGCCCGCGAGCCGGCCGCGCCGCCGTCGGCGTTCTGGCTGCTCGCGCGGGTCGGCGAGCTCGACGAGGCGTGGCGTGGCTACCTCGCGCCCTACCTCGGGGCGCGCTGGACCCCCGTGCTCGACCTGCTCCCGCTGATCGACCGTCGCTGACGGAGCCTGTCTTCAACTTCGCTCCACCGTCGCTGACGCGCCGGACGGAGCCTGTCTTCAACTTCGCTCCACCGTCGCTGACGCGCCGGACGGAGCCTGGCCTCCACTTCGCTCCACCACCAGCGTCGCGAAGCGAGGCACCGTGCGGTCACCGCTCTGACGTGACAGTAGACGCGCGTTGCTCGCTCGGTGGAGGCGCCACGGTGGGGCGTGGTGGGGGCATCCGCGGACGCGCGAGATCGAGGGTGACTGGCCCGTTCGGGCGGTATCTGGCCGCTTCCGGCACCGTACGTTGACGTTCGGAGTGGAGTGGCGTAATGTGGCGCGTGGTGGAGGACATCGGTCCGCAGTGGCCCCCGGGTGGGGGCGACGGGACGGGACCGGGCTCCACGGCAGGCGGAGTCCTCGGAGCAGCGTTGTTCACGGGCGAGCACCAGCACACGCTGGACGCGAAGGGTCGGGTCATCCTCCCGGCCCGCTTCCGTGACCGCCTCGCGAGCGGGCTCTACGTCGCGCCGGGCCAGGACCGCTGCGTGGACGTCTACCCCGTCGGGGTCTTCGAGAAGCGCGTCGAGCACCTGCGCTCGCTGCCGCGCGAGCACGGTGGTGCCCGCGGCTACCTGCGGGTGTTCCTCGCCGGGGCGCAGCAGGAGACCCCCGACGGCCAGGGCCGGGTGACCCTCCCATCCCGGCTCCGGGAGTACGCCGGCCTCGAACGTGACCTCACGGTCGTCGGCAGCGACGACAAGATCGAGATCTGGGACCGCGAGACGTGGGAGGCCTACCGCGCCGCAGCGGAGGAGGCGTTCGCCACCCTCGACGTGCCGTTCGACTTCGGGACGGGTCGATGACGGTGATGACCCGCCCCGATGCACCTCACGTCCCGGTCCTGCTCGATCGGGTGGTGGACCTGCTGCGGGAGGCCCCCGACGGGGCCGTGGTGGATGCCACCCTGGGCGCAGCTGGGCACGCCGTCGCGGTCCTCGAGGCGCGCGCGCAGGCTGGCCGCACCACCCACCTCATCGGCATCGATCGCGACCCTGAGGCGCTGGCGCTCGCCCGCGAGCGGCTCGACCGGTCGTCGGCGCTGGCGCGTACCGACCTCGCCCAGGTGCGTTTCGACGCCTTCCCCGACATGCTGGACGATCTGGGCATCGACCGCGTCGCGGCCGTGCTGTTCGACCTCGGCATCTCGTCCATGCACGTGGACCGCCCGGAGCGCGGGTTCTCGTACCGTCACGAGGGGCCGCTGGACATGCGCATGGATCCCACCGGCGGCCGGTCCGCTGCTGATCTGGTCAACCACGCCGATGTGGCCGAGCTACGGCGGGTGATCCGCGAGTACGGGGAGGAGCGGTTCGCCGATCGGATCGCGCGCGCCATCGTCGCGGCGCGTCCGCTGCGATCGACCACCGCGCTCGCCGAGGTCGTGCGTGACGCCGTGCCCGCCGCGGCCAGGCGCACCGGCGGGCACCCCGCGACGCGCACCTTCCAGGCGTTGCGGATCGCCGTCAACGACGAACTGGAGGCGTTCTCCCGAGCGCTCCCGGCAGCGATCGACCGGCTGTTGCCAGGTGGGGTCGCGGTGGTGCTGTCGTACCACAGCCTGGAGGACCGCATCGCCAAGCGCGCCTTCGTCGAAGCGGCTCGCGGCTGCATCTGCCCCCCCGACCTGCCCGTCTGCGCCTGCGGTCGGGTGCCGCTGGTCGAGGTGCTGACCAAGCGCCCCGAGCGCCCCGGCCCCGAAGAGATCGCCACCAACCCCCGGGCCCGCGCCGCCCGTCTGCGCGCCGCCCGTCGGAAGGAACCGTCGTGAGCGCCGTCCCCGTCCGCACCCGCGAGCCGCGTCGCCGTCCCCGCCTGCGCGTCGTGCAGCCGCAGGCGCCACCCAACACCTTGCGGTTCGTCGTGCTCACCCTCTTGCTCGGAGCAGCAGCGGTGTTCGGAGCGGTCACGCTCAACGCCCTCGCGGCGGGCGATGCGGTCGCCGCCCGCGAGCTGGAGGCACGGGTCGCGCTCGAGGAACGGCGCTACGCCGAGCTCGTGGTCGCGGTCGCTGAGCTCGAGGACCCCGGTCGGATCCGCCAGGTGGCCACCGAGCGTCTGGGGATGATCCCCGCCCGCTCGCCTCGGTTCCTCCACGTCCTGCGCCCTCTGCCAGCCGACGGCTACGTGGCGGATCTCCATCCGGTGGGCGAGGCCACCGATCCGCTGAAGCCCGTCCTGTCCGCACACTCCTAGGAAGGACGGCCCGGTGACCCGCGCCCGCGCCCCGATCAGCACCGCCACGAAGCGGACGCGGTTCACCCGCGATCCGGTCGGACGGCGCGCCGTGTTCCTGCTGGTGGTCTACGTCGTCGCGTTCGTGGGGATCACCGCCCGCCTCGTCCTCGTGCAGGTCGTCCGCGCCGACGAGCTCGCGCTCGAGGGCATCCGCCAGCGTGTCCGCACCGTCGAGCTGCCGCCCCAACGCGGCCGTATCTACGACCGCGAGGGCGACGTGCTCGCTACCTCCGTCGATGCCGCAACCGTGTACGCCGACCCCCGCGCCTACCGGCCCGAGGAACGTCCCGACGGGCTGATCGCCCCGCCAGCCGGGGACGTCGGCACGACGGCGGCCACGCTCGCGCCCATCCTGGGGCTGGACGCTGACGCGATCGCCACCCAGCTGCGCAAGGACGCACACTTCGTCTACCTCGCGCGCCAGCTCGACTGGCGCGTCGGCGAGCACGTCCTCGATCTCGGTCTGCCAGGGATCGGTGTGCTGACCGAGCCCCGTCGGGACTACCCGGCAGGCGGGCTGGCAGGACAGATCGTGGGCTTCACGGGTATCGACGGTGATGGTCTGCACGGGCTCGAGCTGCAGTACGACCGTCTGCTCCGGGGTGAGCCCGGGACACTCGCACTCGAACGCGCGCCCGGGGGACTGGCGATCGCATCAGGCACCCGTCAGCTCGAGCCGGCCACGGCGGGCACCGATCTCGTGCTCACGATCGACCGCGAGATCCAGCACGTGGCCGAGACCGCGGCGCAGGGGGCGGTCGAGGAGTTCAACGCCGTCGGGGCGTCGGTCGTGGTGCTCGAGGTGCGGACCGGAGACGTGCTGGCGATGGCGAGTGCGCCGGGCTTCGACCCCGACGCGCTCGACGGATCCGACCCCGCGACCTGGCGCAACCGCGCGGTGACCGACATGTTCGAACCCGGATCGGTCCAGAAGGCCCTCACCGCCGCGGCGGCACTCGAGGAGGGGGTCGTCACCCCCGACACGGTCTTCGCGGTCGAGGACCGCATCCGGGTGGGCAACAAGACCTTCTCCGACAGCCACGACCATCCCACCGAGGACCTCACGTTCAGCGAGATCATCGCCGCATCGTCCAACGTCGGGACCATCAAGGTCGCGCAGCTGCTCGGGCCGGAACGCCTCGCGACGTACCTCGAGGCCTTCGGTTACGGCCAGCCGCTGGGGACCGGCTTCCCAGGGGAGGCGCCCGGGATGGTGCTCCCCGTGGACCAGTGGTGGACCACGAGCCTGCCCACGATCGCGATCGGCCAGGGTGTCGCAGCGACCTTGCTGCAGGCGGCCCACGCGTACGCCACGATCGCCAACGACGGCCTGGCCGTGCCGCCTCGCATCGTCCGCGGCACGGTCGCCGAGGACGGTCGGCTCCACCCGACCGTGGAGGGTGACCGACGCCGCGTGATCGGTGCCAAGACGTCTCGGGCTCTGCGCGAGATCCTCGCCGGAGTCGTCGACGAGGGCGGGACGGGCGGCAACGCCGCGGTCGCGAACTACGACGTCGCCGGCAAGACGGGAACGGCACGCAAGCCGCTCCCGGACGCCCGCGGCTACTCCACTGAGTACGTGGCGGCGTTCGTGGGCTTCGCGCCGGTCGACGACCCGCAGGTCGTGGTCGCCGTCATGGTCGATGAACCGCGGCCGATCTGGGGCGGTGTCGTCGCGGCTCCGGTGTTCGCCGAGGTCATGGAGTTCGCGCTGCTGCACCGACAGGTCGCTCCGACCGGGGGACCCGTCGGACTGCAGGAGCGGTTCGATGCGGCGGCACGCGAGGCCGCCGAGGCCGCGGCTCGCCAGGAGGGGCCGGCCACGCTGGCGGACGAGCCTGGGTCACCACCGGGGGGCGACCCCGTCGAGACACCGGACGCTTCCACCCCCGCTGACGGGGCCGGCTCCGAGACCGATCCCGCGACCTGACGTGGCCCTGCGCGGCGGGAGCGGTCGGACGGCCGGATGCGCATCCAACAGGTCACGGAGAGCGACCGTTACCCTCTGCCGGACAGCGGTCCAGCCGACCGAACGTGACCCCGGGGCCACCGTCGTGACCAGCAACCACCCCTGGCCGCCGGCCACGTCGGCGCGCGAGCCCGTAGCCCTCGCGGGTCTCGCCGGCGACCTCGCGACCCGAGGTCTCGGCGGCGAACTGCGCGGCGAGGGTGCGGTGACCGACGCCACCCACGACAGCCGCCAGGCAGGGCCCGGGTGGCTCTTCTGCTGCGTCCGCGGCGAACACGCCGACGGCCACGACTTCGCCGCCGATGCGATCGCCCGGGGCGCGAGCGGACTGCTCGTCGAGCGGTGGCTTGCCCACGACGTGGCCCAGGTGCGTGTGCCGGACGTCCGTGCCGCCATGGGACCGGCGGCGGCACGCATCCACGATCACCCCTCGCACCGTCTCCGCGTGGTGGGTGTGACCGGCACCAACGGCAAGACCACCACGACCTACCTCCTCGAATCCGCCTTCGGCGCTGCCGCCCTCGGGACCGGACTCATCGGCACGGTCGAGACCCGCATCCACGGCGAGGCGCAACCCGGCGTGCGCACGACCCCCGAGGGCACCGACCTGCAGCGGACGTTCGCGCACATGTACGACCGGGGCGTCGACGCGGTCGCGATGGAGGTCTCGTCACACGGGTTGGACCTGCGTCGCGTGGACGGTACTCGTTTCGAGGTCGTGGCCTTCACCAACCTGAGTCGCGACCACCTCGACCATCACCACACGATGGAGGCCTACTTCGCCGCCAAGCAGCGCCTGTTCACCTCGCGGTTCGCCGAGCGGGCCGTCGTGGTCGTCGATTCGATCTGGGGGCGGCGGCTGGCAGCCCGAACCAGCCTCGGGACCACGACGTTGGGCTTCCAGACCGGTACGTACCGCCTCACCGACGTACGCGTCGACGCTGAGGGGACCCGCCTGCGGTTGCGCGGGCCCGACGCCGACCGCGAGCTGCGGACCCGTCTGATCGGTGCCCACAACGGCCTGAACGCCGCAACGGCGTACCTGGCCGCGACCGTGGCCGGGATCGAGCCCGACGCCGCAGCCTCCGGGATCGCGACCGCCCCTCCCGTCCCCGGCCGGCTCGAGCCGGTCGCCGCGGGACACGAGTTCGCCGTGCTGGTGGACTACGCCCACACACCGGACGCGCTGCAGCACGCGCTCGCGGCCTGTCGGGCGATCGCTGAGGGTCGAACCATCGTCGTCGTCGGCTGCGGAGGCGACCGCGACCGTGACAAGCGGCCGCAGATGGGTGCCGTTGCCGCTACCGCAGACGTCGCGGTGCTGACCTCCGACAACCCCAGGTCGGAGCCACCCGAAGCCATCGTCGCGGCGGTCGAAGCGGGCGCGCGCGAAGCCGCACGCGCCGGTGCGCCCGCCGACATCACCGTCCGCCTCGATCGCCGCGAGGCGATCGCTGCGGCGTTGGACCGGGCCGAAGCTGGTGATGTCGTCCTCATCGCCGGGAAGGGGCACGAGACCGGGCAGGAGATCGCCGGTCGGACCGTGCCCTTCGACGACCGCCTCGTCGCCGCCGACCTGCTCGCGGACGCGACCGGCCGTGGCCGTCACGTGGCGGGGGGCACAGCGTGATCGAGATGTCGCTTCAGGAGGTGGCGGCAGCCACGGACGGGGACGTCGACGCGGCCGACGCGGCACGCCTGGTCCGCACGGTGACGACCGATTCTCGCGACGTGGGGACCGAGGCGTTGTTCGTGGCGCTGCGGGGCGAGTCCGCCGACGGTCACGACTACATCGAGGCGGCACTCGCCGCCGGAGCCACGGGCTACCTCGCCGAGACACGCGAGGGTGACCGCGCGCCAGGAGGTGTGCTCGTAGCCGACACGTGGACCGCGATCGCCCGCCTCGCCGGCGCCGTCCGCGATCGGGTCGACCCGACGGTCGTGGCGGTGACCGGCTCGGTGGGCAAGACCACGACCAAGGACCTGACCGCAGCGGCGCTTCGAGCCCAGCTGCGCACCGTCGCTGCTCGAGGGTCGTACAACAACGAGCTCGGGGTACCGCTGACGCTACTCGACGTGGAGTCCCGGACACAGGCGGTCGTCGTCGAGATCGGCGCGCGTGGTATCGGCCACATCGCCGCGCTGACACCGTACGTGCGTCCCGACGTGAGCGTCGTGACCGCGGTCGCGGCAGCCCACACGGAACAGTTCGGTGACCTCGACGCGGTCGCCCAGGCCAAGGGCGAGCTGATCGAGGCCACGGCGGTCGGTGGGGCAGCGATCCTGAACGCCGATGATGAACGCGTTGCGGCTATGGCGACCCGCACCCGTGCCACCATCATCCGCTACGGCTGGCGCGAGGCGCGCGACGCTGACGTCCGCGCGGAGTCCGTCGAACTCGATGACCACGCTCGCGCGTCGTTCCGGGCACGCACCCCCTGGGGCGACGCCGATGTGACCGTGCCCGTGGCCGGGGTACACCACGTCGGGAACGCGCTGGCCACGCTGGCAGTCGCAGGTCACCTCGGCGTGGACGTGGCAGCGGCCGCGGACGCACTGCGGTCTGCCACCGTGTCACCGTGGCGCTCGCAGCTCGCGGAGGCCGGCGGCGTCGCGGTGCTGAACGACGCCTACAACGCCAACCCGACCAGCGTGATCGCCGCCCTGCGCACGCTCGTCGAACTCAGCCGCAGACGCGGGGGGCGGGCGATCGCCGTGCTGGGACAGATGGCCGAGCTGGGAGCGGTCTCACGCGGGGCGCACGAGCAGGTCGGGCGTGAGGCGGGCGAGTTGGGCGTGGACACGCTCGTCGTCGTTGCGGGAGGGGACGCCGACGCCCTCGCCTCGGGAGCCGGCTCGTTGGCCGAGAGCGTGGCGGACGTGGATGCCGCCCTGGCGGTGGTCGTGGAGGTGGTGCGACCGGGTGACGTCGTGCTGACGAAGGCCAGCCGGGTCGCGGGTCTCGAACAGGTCGCCGATGGCCTGCTGACGCACCTCGGCGGGGAGCCGGGGCCGTGATCTCGATCCTCATCGCGGCCGCCGTGGCCGGCACGTTGACCCTGATCGGCACGCCGCTGCTGATCCGCGAGTTCCGTCGCCGTGGTTTCGGTCAGGCGATCCGCGACGAGGGGCCCGGCCACCACCACGAGAAGGCGGGCACCCCGACCATGGGTGGAGCCGCGATCGTCCTCGCGGCGCTCGCCGGCTACGTCGTCGCGCGGATCGTGGGCGTCCGGGTGACACCCGCGGGCTTGCTCGTGCTCATCACGTTCGTGGGCATGGGGCTGGTCGGCTTCGCCGACGACCTCATCAAGCTGCGGATGCGTCGGAACCTCGGACTGAGCAAGACCGCCAAGTTCGTCGGCCAGGCGTCGGTTGCCGCGACGTTCGGCTTCCTCGGGCCCGCCTTCGCCGGCGTTCCCCAGCACGTCTCGACGGCCGGGATCAGCGGCTGGGACATCGCCACCCCGGCCTTCCTGGTCTGGATGTTCCTGCTGTTCGCCGGCTCGTCCAACGCCGTCAACCTCACGGATGGGCTCGATGGCCTCGCCGCCGGGTCGGGCGCGATGGTGTTCGGGGCGTACACGATCGTCGCGTTCTGGCAGTGGCGCCATCCGGCGGACTACATCATCGACCCGGCGGCGGGGCAGGACGTCGCCGTGATCGCGGCGGCTGCGACCGCGGCGTGTGCCGGGTTCCTGTGGTGGAACGCACCTCCGGCACGGATCTTCATGGGCGACACCGGGTCGTTGGCGCTCGGTGGCCTGCTGGCTGGCCTGGCGACCGTCACGAACACCCAGTTGCTGCTGGCCGCCTTCGGCGGGTTGTTCGTGCTCGAGACGCTGAGCGTGATCGGCCAGGTCTTCACCTTCCGCGTGTTCGGTCGTCGGGTCCTGCGCATGGCTCCGTTGCACCACCACTTCGAACTGGGAGGTTGGCACGAGACGACCGTGATGGTGCGGTTCTGGATCCTCGGGGCGCTGGGGGTCTCGCTGGGCCTGGGGATCTTCTACGCCGAGTACCTCGCGAGGGTGGGGACCGGTGGCTGAGCCACGTCTCGACGGCGTCCGCCGTGCGCTGGTCATCGGACTCGGTCGGTCCGGTGTCGCGGCCGTGAACGCCCTCACCAGCCGCGGCATCGAGGTCGTGGCGACGGAGCGGCAACCGGATGCCGATGGCATCGCGCGAGCGCGTGCGGCCGGTGCCGACGTGCGGCCGGCGACCGATCCTGCCCCGATCGTCCCGACCGTCGACGTGGTCGTCCCCTCGCCGGGTGTCGCAGAGCACGCCCCCGCCATCGAGCGCGCTCTCGGCGAGGGCGTGCCGGTCTGGTCCGAGCCGGAGCTCGGCTGGCGTCTCGTGGCCAGGGATGTGGTGGGGATCACCGGCACCAACGGCAAGACCTCGGTCACCGAGCTGACGGCGGGGATGCTCAGTGCCGGTGGCGTCCGGGCCGAGACCTGCGGCAACATCGGCCGGCCCTTCACCGAGGTGGCCCTGGCCAGCGAGCCGGGCACGACGCTCGTCGCCGAGCTCAGCTCGTTCCAGCTGCGGTTCACCCACACCCTCCGTCCGCGCATCGGGACCCTGCTGAACCTGGCTGAGGACCATGCCGACTGGCACGGCGACGCCGCGGCCTACGCCGACGCCAAGGCACGCCTGTGGCGATCGCAGACCGCCGAGGACTGGGCGGTGATCAACCGCGACGACCCCCGCGCCCGCGGACTCGCTGACCGTGCTCCCGGACGCCTGGCGTGGTTCGGACACGCCGGGGTGACCGACGGCCCCGGGGTCGTGCTGACCGGCGACGCCATGATCGCGACCGCGCCCGACGGGGCCGTGGTCGAGATCGCCCTCCGCGAGCTCACGAGCACCGCTCCGCACCACGTCAGCAACGTGGCGGCGGCCACGCTCACAGCTCTGCTGGCTGGGGCGGGTGCGGATGGGATCGTCGAGACCGCGCGCGCGTTCCGGCCGGGGAGACACCGGATCGAGACCGTCGTCGAGCGTGACGGCGTGAGGTGGGTCGACGACTCCAAGGCGACCAACCCCCACGCGGCGGCGGCGGCCCTCGAGGCGTTCGATCGGATCCTGTGGATCGCCGGGGGCCTCGCCAAGGGAGTGGACCTCAAGGTGCTGGGCGATCACCTCGGTGCGGTCCGTCACGCCTTCCTCATCGGGAGCGCAGCGGACGAACTCGCCAGCGTCTGCGAGTTGGGCGGAGTGCAGGCCACGCACCACACGACGCTCGAGGGCGCCGTCCGCGCTGCGGCCACGATGGCACAGCCGGGCGACACGGTGCTGCTCGCCCCCGCGTGTGCCTCGTTCGACATGTTCCGCGACTACGCCGAACGTGGGGACCGGTTCGCAGCGAGCGCCCGCGAGGTCACCGATCCCCGACAGACCCCGGAGGCCGTCGATGGCTGAGAGCACCATCCAACGCCCCGGCGTGGCAGCCGTCGTCCGTGCACTCCTGCCGCAACGGGGCGCGCGCTGGACGTCGGAAGCGATCGCCCTGACGACCGTGGTCGGCGCGCTCACGGTGATCGGGCTGGTCATGAGCTTCTCCGCGTCGTTCGTGGACGCTGCCGAGACCGGCGATCCCTTCGGGGTCTTCCTGCGCCAGCTGCTGTGGGCGGGCGTGGGCGTCCCGGTGTTCCTCATCGCCGCCAACCTCGACCACGGCGTCTGGCGGCGGCTCTCGTGGCTGCTGATGGCCGGAGCACTCGGCGGGCTGGTCGCGGTCCTGACCGGTCTGGGCATCACCGAGGGTGGCTCGACCCGCTGGCTGGCGCTGGGGCCGCTGGTCGTCCAGCCGTCCGAGATCACGAAACTTGCGACCGTTCTGTGGCTCGCGGACGTGTTCACGCGCAAGCGGGCGCAGGGCATCGATCCGTCGACCGATCCCCGGCACGCGTTCCTGCCCGCGGTGCCCTTGTTGGTGGTCCTGTCCGTGCTCGTGATGGCCCAACCGGATCTCGGCACGACGCTCCTGCTCGGGTTGATCGTCGGACTCGTCCTACTCGTAGAGGGCGCCCCCCTGCGGCACATGGGCACGCTCTTCGTGGCTGGAGGGACGTTCGCGCTGGTGGCCGCCGTTGCCGCCCCCTACCGGTTCGCCCGCATCGCTGGTTGGCTCGATCCCGAAGCCGATCCGCTCGGCAACGGCTACCAGCTGTTGCAGTCGATGTACGCGCTGGGATCGGGGGGGTGGTTCGGACTCGGTCTCGGTTCCAGCCGCGGCAAGTGGAACTTCGTCCCGAACCCCGAGACCGACTTCATCTTCGCCATCATCGGCGAGGAGCTCGGTGTGGTCGGTGCCGTGCTGGTGCTCACCCTCTTCGCCGCGATCGTCGTGCTCGGGCTCCGGGTCGCCCGGACCGCACGCGACCCCTTCGGACGGACCGTCGCGTTCGTGGTGACCGGCTGGATCACAGGCCAGGCGCTCGTCAACGTGGCTGCGGTGACCGGACTGCTCCCCATCACCGGCGTGACGTTGCCGCTCGTCTCGGTCGGAGGGTCGTCGTTGGTGAGCACCCTGCTCGCGTTGGGCATCCTGGTCGCGATCGCCCGTGCTCGGGCACGTCCCCACCGGAAGGTCCCACGATGACGCGCACGATCCTGTTCGCAGGCGGTGGCACCGCCGGGCACGTGTACCCGGCTCTGGCGGTCGCCGCTGCGGTGGCGGAACGCGAGTCCGACCTCGAGCCCGTCTTCGTCGGGACCGAAGGTCGTCTCGAGGGGCGGCTCGTGCCGGCGTCGGGGTACCGGTTCCACCACATCGATGCGTTGCCGCTGCCCCGGCGGCCGTCGTTGGGGCTGTTCAAGCTGCCCGCGGCGCTGCGGGGCGCGATCCGTCGGTGCGAGGAGATCATCACCCAGGAACGCGCCGTGGCGGCCGTGACGTTCGGCGGGTACGTCAGCTTCCCGCTGGACTGGGCCTGCGGTCGTACCGACATCCCGCTCGTGATCCACGAGCAGAACTCGGTACCTGGTATCGCGAACCAGTTCGCCGCTCGATGGGCCGACCGCATCGCCGTGACGTTCCCCGGTTCGGCTGAACGCTTCCGCCAGACCGAGCGGGTATCGGTGACCGGCAACCCCGTGCGTGCGGACATGCTCAACCTCGATCGGGAGCGTGAGCGCGCCGAGGCGCTGCGCCACTTCCGTCTCCACCAGCGCCGGCGCACCGTCCTGGTGTTCGGTGGTAGCCAGGGTGCGCGGTCGTTGAACCGCGCGGCGGTCGCCAGCTACACCCACTGGGGAGATCCGAGCCGGGTCCAGATCCTCCACGCCGCGGGGCGCGCGCTCTACGGCGAGGCCGCATCGGCGTGGGAGCGCGCGCGAGCCGGAGGGGAGGGTCCACTCGTTCGCTGCGTCGACTACATCGACGACATGCGTGCGGCCTACTCCGCCGCCGACGTCGTCGTCTGCCGCGCCGGCGCGACCTCGATCGCCGAGATCACCGCCCTGGGCTTGCCCGCGGTACTGGTGCCCTATCCCCACGCGACCCGCGACCACCAGCTCGTCAACGCTCGCTCGCTGGCCGAGATCGGCGCCGCCCGGATCATCGAGGACGCCGAGCTCGACGGGAAGCGGCTCGCCAGTGAGGTCCAACCCCTCCTCGACGACCAGGACGAACGTGACGCCCTCAGCCGGGCGGCGCGGGCGTTCGGTCGGCGTGATGCTGCCGAGGTGCTCGCCCGCATCGTCCTCGAGGTCGTCGGGCAGCACCAGACCTCAGGGGTGCGAACGTGACGTTCGACCTCTCGCGATCCCGGCACGTCCACCTCGTCGGTGTGGGCGGCGCCGGGATGAGCGCCATCGCCCGCGTGCTCCTGCAGCGAGGCCACCGCGTCACCGGGACCGACCTGCACGATTCGCGCACACTCACGTCGCTGTCGGCGATGGGTGCGGAGCTGCGGGTCGGGCACGATCGCGATGCGCTCGGGGACGCGGAGGCGGTCGTCGTCTCGACCGCCGTCCCGGCGGAGAACCCGGAGGTCCTCGCCGCGGTGGAACGATCCATCCCGGTGCTCCAGCGTGCCGAGATGCTCGCGGCGCTGATGGACGAGCACCGTGCTCTGCTGGTCGCGGGCACGCACGGCAAGACGACCACGACGAGCATGGTGGTCGTGGCGTTGCAGAGCGCTGGCCTCGACCCCAGCTTCGCTGTGGGTGGTGCGCTCAACGAGGCGGGTTCGAACGCGCACGCAGGCGAAGGCGATGTGTTCGTGGCCGAGGCCGACGAGTCGGACCGTTCGTTCCTCGCTTACCGGCCCGATGCGATCGTCGTGACCAACGTCGAGCTCGACCATCCCGACCAGTTCCACTCGCTCGCGGACGTCATCGATGCGTTCACGGAGTTCGCGCAGCGGCGTACGGAGGGGGCGCCGGCGATCCTCTGTCGTGACGACCCGGGAGCACGTGAGCTCGCCGACCGCATCCAGGATCCCGTGCTGGGGTACGGCGAGGATCCGCGGGCGGATGTCCGGCTGGTCATCGAGCGGGGGAGCACCTCCGTCCGGGTCGGCGACGAGGCCGTGCCGCTGGAGCTGTCGGTCCCCGGGCGCCACAACCAGCTCAACGCCACGGCCGCGCTCGCTGCTTGTCACTGGGCGGGCGCCGACCTCGACGTCGCGGCGCGCGGATTGGGCGTATTCCGCGGGGCGCAGCGCCGTTTCCAGGACCTCGGCATGGCGCAGGGTGTGCGCGTGGTGGATGACTACGCCCACCATCCCACCGAGCTGCGCGCCACCCTCGCCACCGCGCGCGCCTCGACCGACGGGCGTATCGTGCTGGTCGTCGAGCCCCATCGCTACACGCGGACCGAGGTGTTCGGCGCCGAGCTGGGACGTGCGGCCGCCGGAGCCGACCTCGTGATCGTCACCGACGTGTACGCGTCGAACGAGGACCCCATCCCCGGGGTGACCGGCCGACTCGTCGCCGACGCGGCACGCGATGCCGGTGCGAAGGTGGTGTGGGAGCCCCACCTCGCCGCCGTGGGGGAGCGCCTCGCCGGACTCGTCCGGCCCGGCGACCTGGTCCTGACCACGGGCGCGGGCGATGTCACCAGCGTGGGACCCGAGCTGCTCGACCGGCTCGGGGGCACGACGTGAGCGACGATCGGCTCGTGGCGCAGCTCCGCGCAGCCTGCACCGGCGAGGTGAGCGCCGGTGCGACCATCGCCGACCTGACGACGCTGCGGGTCGGTGGTCCGGCGCGGGTCCTGGTCGAGGCGGAGAACGACGAGGACATCGCGGCGGTCGGTGCGGCCGCGGCGGAGCACGGTGTCGGCTGGCTCGTCGTGGGGCGCGGTTCCAACCTGCTCGTCGCCGACGAGGGCTGGGGCGGCATCGCCCTGAAGCTGGGGCGGGGGTTCCGCGGACTCGAGGTGCTCGATTCGGGGGACGTCCGGCTCGGCGCAGCTGAGCCGCTGCCGGTGGTCGCGGTGAAGCTCGCGAACGAGGGACTGACCGGCTTCGAGTTCGCTGCAGCCGTCCCAGGATCGATCGGGGGAGCGGTGCGGATGAACGCCGGAGCACACGGGAGCGAGATGGCCGACGTGCTGGTCGCGGCCGAGGTCGTCACGCCACAGGATGGCCACCGTCACCGGCTCGCGGCGTCGCAGCTCGGCCTGTCGTACCGGCACAGCGAGCTGCCGCCCGGGGGTGTCGTGGTCGCGGCGGAGCTGGCGCTGCGCCGAGCTGATGCCGCCACGATCCGTGCGGCCATCGACGAGATCAAGCAGTGGCGGCGCGAGCACCAGCCCATCAACGAGCCCAACTGCGGCTCGGTGTTCACCAACCCAGAGGGGGACTCGGCGGGTCGGCTCGTGGACGCCGCTGGCCTGAAGGGAACCGTCGTCGGGGGCGCTCGTATCTCACAGCGGCACGCGAACTTCATCGTCACCGAACCCGAGGCGACCGCGGCCGACGTCACCGCCCTGATCAGACGGGTGCGGATCGAGGTCGCCGAGCGGTTCGGGATCGATCTCATCCCCGAGGTGGTGACCGTCGGCGTGGATGTGGGTGAGGAGGGTCCGTCGTGACCAGGGTCGATGAACGGATCGCCCGGCGGCGTCGTGAGGTTCGCGACGAGGCCCGTCGGCGCCGCCTCCGCCGCACCATCACGTTCCTCGTGTTGCTCGTGCTCGTCGTCGTCGCGTTCCTCATCGAGCGCAGCTCCCTGGTCGCGCTGGACGAGGTCGAGGTGGCGGGAACGGTCCGGCTCGACCCCGACCTGGTCCGCGAGGCCGCCGACCTTCCGCTCGGGACGTCGACGCTGCGGCTGCGTCTGGGCGCCGCCGAGAGGCGCGTCGAGGAGCTGGCGCTGGTCGCGGACGCGGACATCCGCCGCGTCGACCCGCTGACGGTGCGCATCTCCATCACCGAACGACGTCCGGTGGTCGTCGCCGTGGGTGGCGGCAGGGACGCCTTGGTCTCCGAGGAGGGCGTCGTCATCGCGCCCGGCAGCGAGCCGGGTCTCCCCGTCGTCGAACTCCTCGCCGGTGGGATCCCGGCGGTGGGAGAGACGGTCGAGACCTCCCCTCCGCTGCACGCTGCCCTCGCGATCCACCGCGGCATCTCCGGGCCCCTGCGCACCGAGGTCGTGCGCTACGTCGCTCGCGCTGATGACGACGTCGACGCGGTGCTCGCCTCCGGCATCACCGTGCGACTGGGCAGCGCCGACCGGCTGGACGAGAAGTCACGCGCCCTCGGCGCGGTCCTCGAGGACCTCGCGGGTGCGGTCGTCGGCACGGTCGACGTGCGTGCGCCCCGAGCCCCCGTCGTCCGTCCGTAGCCGGCGGGCTTGACGACTCCGGCGGTCGTGTCTACCTTCCACCCTTACCAGAGGTTTACATAAGTATAGACCTGAAGTAGAGGTTCAGGCCTCAGCGGTCGAGCCCGAACCGCCGCCGACCGAGCGGTTGGCGGCGCTCCGTGCGCCAGGACGGACCAGGAACGGTGCTCTCGGGCACCAGGAGGAACCAGGATGGCGGCAGCACCAGCCCCACAGAACTACCTCGCGGTCATCAAGGTCGTGGGGATCGGCGGTGGCGGCGTCAACGCGGTGAACCGGATGATCGACGCCGGTCTGCGTGGCGTGGAGTTCATCGCCGTGAACACCGACGCGCAGGCGTTGCTCATGTCGGACGCGGACGTGAAGCTCGACATCGGCCGCGACCTGACCCGTGGCCTCGGTGCGGGCTCCGATCCCTCGGTCGGTCTGCAGGCGGCGGAGGATCACCGGGAGGAGATCGTCGAGGTCCTCAAGGGCTCCGACATGGTGTTCGTCACCGCCGGCGAGGGTGGGGGTACCGGGACCGGCGGGGCGCCGATCGTGGCACAGGTCGCCAAGGAGCTCGGCGCCCTGACGATCGGCGTCGTCACCCGACCGTTCATGTTCGAGGGACGCAAACGGGCCGTGCAGGCCGAGGGCGGGATCGCCGAACTGAAGGACGAGGTCGACACCCTCATCGTGATCCCGAACGATCGGCTCCTGCAGATCGCCGACGGCGAGACGTCGGTGGTCCAGGCGTTCCGTCTCGCCGACGAGGTGCTGCTCCAGGGCGTGCAGGGCATCACCGACCTGATCACGACCCCCGGTCTGATCAACCTGGACTTCGCCGACGTCCGCACGGTCATGAGGGACGCGGGATCGGCGCTGATGGGGATCGGCCAGGCACGCGGAGACAACCGCGCGCTCGAGGCCGCGAAGAGCGCGATCTCGTCCCCGTTGCTCGAGGCCTCGATCGATGGGGCTCGCGGCGTGCTCCTGATGATCGCCGGCGGCAGCGACCTCGGGCTGTTCGAGGTCAACGAGGCGGCCGATGTCATCACGAAGGCGGCTCACCCGGACGCCAACATCATCTTCGGTGCTGTGATCGATGACAGCCTCGGCGACGAGGTGAAGGTCACCGTCATCGCCGCCGGCTTCGACAAGTGGGAGGGCCTCGTCGAGCAGGAGGGCGCGTTCCTCCGCGAGGTCGACGAGGACGACGACCTCGCGAGCGTCTCTCCACTCATCGATGACGACGAGGACGAGGAAGCCGACGAGGTGTTCCGGCCACTGGTCGAACCGGATCGCGAGTCGGTGACGGCGGAGGCGGACGACGACCTGGACATCCCGTCGTTCCTACGGTGACGGTGCCGCTGGCGGAGGTGGATCTGCTCCCCGGCGTGGGAGCCTGGTTCACCACTGCCCGCGCCGGCAACCTGTCGCACCGCCGACCGCACCAGCCGCTCTTACTGGCGGCCGCCCGTCGTGCGGTCCGGCAGGCCGCTGGCGTGTCATCACTGCACCTGATGCGACAGGTCCACGGCGCCGACGTCGGACGCGTGACCGCCGCCACCGTGCCCGGGGCCGAGGTCCGTGGCGTCGACGCGCTCGTGACGGCGGAGCCGGAGCGGGCGCTGGCGGTGCAGGTCGCGGACTGCGTGCCCGTCCTGCTCGCGTCGACGGACGGTCCGGTCGGTGTCGTCCACGCCGGTCGACGGGGTCTCGAAGCGGGCGTGATCGACGCGGCGCTGCACGCGCTCGCCGTCGAGCCCGCGACCGTGCACGCCGCCATCGGTCCCGCCATCGGTGGCTGCTGCTACGAGGTCCCTACCGCGCTGCACGACGAGGTCGTCGCGAAGCACCCCGTGGCCAGCGCGACGACCACGTGGGGGACGACCTCACTCGACCTCCCAGCGGCTGCCTCGGCCGCGTTCGAGGAGCGCGGCGTCGCGACCATCACACCGACGCCGGGCTGCACCCGTTGCGATCCGGAGGGCCGCTGGTTCAGCCACCGTGCGGACCCCAACGCGGGACGGCAACTGGGGATCGTCGTGAGGCGTGGGGGGTGAGCGTGGACGCGACCACGCACGACGCGACCGCCGATCGGACGATCGCAGCCCGCCTGCGGACCGTGCGGCGACGGATCGAGGCGGCCTGCGACCGCGCCGGTCGCCGAGCGAGTGCGGTCGTGCTCATCGGCGTCACGAAGACGCATCCGCCGTCGGTCGCGCGCACCCTGGTGACCGCCGGCGTGGGCGACCTCGGCGAAGCCCGGGTCGGGGAGTTGCTGGCCAAGGCGCCACACGTTCCCGACGCCAGGTGGCACCTGGTCGGGCGTCTCCAGAGCCGCAAGGCACGGGACGTGATCGGCGAGGCCGTCCTCGTCCACTCCGTCGATCGCCACTCGCTGATCGACGAGCTGTCCCGGCGAGCCGAGAGCGCCGGCGTCGTGCAACGGATCCTCGTGCAGGTGAACGTCGGTGACGACCCCGCGAAGGGCGGGTGCGAGGTAGACGGGACTCTGGACCTCGTCGCGTACGCTCGCAGCCGACCGAACTTGGCGGTCGAAGGGTTGATGACCATGCCACCGCTGCCTCCGGACGACGCCGATCCGGTCGAGGCTGCCCGCCCCCACTTCGCGCTGCTCCGTCGCCTCCGCGACGAAGCCCGCGAGAGGTGGCCGGAGGTGACCCACCTGTCGATGGGGATGAGCGCTGATCTCGAGGCGGCGGTCGAAGAGGGGGCGACGATGGTGCGAGTCGGGACCGCTCTGGTCGGTCCGCGGCGTCCGCATGCCTGGGAACCGGGGCGCTCAGGTAGCGGAGCGGTAGCGCGACCGGAAGGTGACCCCCGATGAGCGGCCTGTGGCGCAAGACCCTGATCTACCTCGGCCTGGTCGAGGAACCGGAGGACCACGACGATCTCCACGACCACTACGAGCCCGTACCCGCCCAGCAGGTGAGCGTTCCGCAACCCGAGCCCGTGCCGACGCGGCCCTCGAACGTCCGACCGCTCCGCGGGGCACCCGAGCCCGGGGCGGCGCACGTGCGCCCCGTCCCGGCCGGCGGTGACCTCCGCATCAGCGTGGTGACCGTGCGAGAGTTCGACGACGTCGAGCAGGTCGGGGCGCGGTTCCGCAACGACCAGCCCGTCGTCATCGATCTTCGCCTCGCCGACACGACCGTGGCGCGACGGGTGCTCGACTTCGTCAGCGGGATGACCTACGCCATGCGAGGACGCCTCACCGGGGCGGGGAACCGTACGTTCTTGCTGACGCCGGACGGCGTCGAGCTCACGCCAGAGGAGCGCCGCCGCATCGAGGACCTGGCGCTCCGAGGTGAGGCGTGAGGGAACTGCTGTGTCTGGTCGTCTGGGCGTACTTCATCATCCTCCTAGCTCACGTGGTCTTCTCCTGGGTCCCGCGCCCACCCGAGCCCATCCAGCCGCTGGTGCGTGGCGTGCGGGCGCTCGTCGAACCGGTCGCGGCCCCGTTGCGACGCCTCATCCCCCCGGCGCAGATGGGGACCGTGGCGTTGGATCTGTCGATCCTGGTGCTGTTCTTCGCGGTCATCCTCCTCCGGGCCGCCGTGTGCGGATCCTGACGGAGGTGGTGACGTGGCCCTGACCCCCAACGAGATCGTCAACTACCCCCTGAAACAGGCGGTTCGCGGGTACTCGGTCCCGCAGGTCGATGAGCTGCTGGACCGCGTCGCGGACGAGCTCGAGCGTGTGCACAGAGACCTCGCGGAGACGCACGAGCGGCTGCGGCGGTGCGAGGAGCAGTTCGCCGCCGCCTCCGAGACCGAGATGACGTTGAAGCGCACCCTCGTCACCGCGCAGCGCGCGGCCGAGCAGTCCATGGAGGAGGCGAAGGCCCGTGCGGCCGAGATCATCGACGAGGCGCGCCGCGAGTCGATGGCCATGGTCGAGCAGAGCCGCATCGACGCGGAACAGCTCAAGATCGACGCGCTGCAGACCGCGCGTGCCGAGGAACACGAGATCCGTCAGCGCCGCCAGTCGCTCGAGTCGCACGTCGAGGCGTTGCGCGTTTTCGAGCGTGAGTACCGGACGCGGCTGCGCCGGCACCTCGAAGAGCAGATCCGCGCGCTCGACGATCTCGACGCGCGGCCGCCCCAGGCCCCCGCCGTGGAGCCCCCTGGAGAGGCGGCGAGCAACCTCCAGGTGCGGGTCCGGGGTGACGAGGGGCCGCCTCCGGCAGCGCCTCCGGCCGATACGGAGACCGGCTAGGTAGGGTTGGCCGGTCGGCCCGTCGGATCGGGGAGGTGACTTCCGGTCGGTCCGGTCGCCTGGCTACAGTGCGCCCGCCGCGACAAGAGGGGTACGTGCACGTGATCGTCCTCAGCTTCATCCTCGTTCTGGTGGCTGCGGTCACCCTCATCGTCGGTTTCTTCCAGGACACGCTCGCCTGGATCTACGTGTCCATCGGTGCCTGCGTCGCGGCGATGGTGTTCCTCGCCATCGGCTGGATGCAGCGTCGCTCCGCCACGGCTCCGTCGGCCGCCGAGACCGGCTATGGCCCCGGCGCCACGACCGCCCCGACCGCGCGCCCCGCGACCACGCCCGCCGCCACGCGAGGCGAGACCGCTGCGCCGACCGGCCGCAAGGATGTGAAGGTCGTGCCGAAGAAGAGCACCGGCGAGGCGGCGGCTCCCGCTGCCTCCGAGGGCGCGACCACGGTCGTGCGGAAGAAGGCCACCGCGAGCACCACCGCGGAGGCGGAGCCGCAGGAGCCCGCTGCCGAGAAGACCGCGAAGAAGAAGGCCACCAAGAAGAAGGCGACCGCCAAGAAGACCACCAAGAAGGCGCCCGCGAAGAAGGCCGCGAAGAAGAAGGCGGCGAAGAAGAAGGCGGCGAAGAAGAAGGCACCCGCCAAGAAGGCCGCCGGTGGCAAGACCACGGGCAAGGCGGCGCGCGAGGCGCTCGGTTCCGTGAAGGGTCTGGGACCTGCGAAGGTCGACGCGCTGCTGAAGGAGTTCGGCTCCCTCGAGGACATCAAGGGCGCCAGCGAGTCCGACCTCGCCAAGGTCAAGGGCGTGGGCGACACGCTCGCCAAGCAGATCCAGAAGGCCCTGTAGACCGCTGCCAGCTCCGACTCACGCCCCGGGCTCGCCCGGGGCGTCGTCGTCCAGCGACCGCCGCGCCCCGACTCGCGCGGCCCGCTCGAGGGGGTTGTCGCGGTAGCCGTGGCGCGCCCACCACCACGCGTACAGGGGGATCAGCAGCGGACCGAGCCGTTCGGCTTGACGTACGTGCGTCGCCTCGTGCGCCAGCAGCAGAGCAGACGGCTGATCGTGGCGCGTGAGGATCACCTGACCGACGGCGTTCGCTGTGGTCGGCACGATGCGGAACAGCCACGACGCGCCGCCGTCCGCCGATCGGAACACCCAGCAGCCCAGGTCGTGATCGCGTTCGGGGCGCCGCCCGGAGGCGAACCCGATCACCGCCCCGACGAGGGTCAGCGGGGCCGACCAGGCCGCGGCGAGCACACGCCCCGTCCGGGTCCTCGGCCTACCGGGGATCCAAGCAGCGGTGGCCCGCGCCAGCGGGCCCTCACGGGCCGGCGGGGTGGTCCGGGTCGCGGCCGTGACCGGCGCGAGCAGGCCCCGGTCGACCAGTGACGCCTCGTGACGTTGCCGCAGGATGCCCACGACCCCGGCGGTGACCAGGGCGGCAACGGCGAGCCGGGCGGGGGGCACGAGCTCAGGCCCGTACGTCGACGGTGGCGTGCCCGAGCTCGCCGAGGTCGACCGCGACACCGCCGGTGACCGCCTCCCTCCGCACCTCGTCCGCCAGGACCTCGGCGGCGACCACGTCGTACCAGCCTCCCTCAGCCAGCAGGCGGTCGAGGTCGGGGCTCGACACCTCGACGATCACCTCGATGCGGTCGTTGAGCGCGAGGTCGAGCGCCTTGCGGCGGTCGTTCAGTGCCCTCACGAGCTCACGTGCGGCGCCCTCGGCGAGCAGCGTGTCGTCGAGGTCGAGGTCGAGCGCGATAGAGGTGCTCGCCTCCGCCGCGAGCTCCCAGCCCGTCCGAGGGGTCTCCACCACCTCGACCATCTCCGGTGTCAGCGACCAGGACACGCCGCCCACGCTCAGTTCGGCCGTGCCCGCTGTGCGCAGCGTCTCGACGACACGCGCGACGTCCGCGGGATCGGCGCCCGAGATCGCCTCCGCCACACGGGGGGCATCCTTGCCGAACACCGGCCCCAGGCCGCGGAAGTTGGGCTTGAGGGTGCGATCCACGAGCTCGTCGGAACCGGTCGCCAGTTCGATCGTCTTGACGTTCAGCTCATCCGCGATCTCGTCGACGAGCGTGGCCAGACCCTTGCGCTCCTGCTCGGGGACCGTGACGAGCGCCCGGCGGAGCGGCTGGCGTACCTTCACCCCGGAGCTGTTGCGGGCCTGGCGACCCAGCTCGACCACGCGCCGGGCGGTGCTCATCGCAGCGCGCAGCTCGTCGTCGCGCCACGCCGCCTCGGCGGCCGGGAAGTCGGTCAGGTGCACCGAGACGGCGGCGTCCGCGTCCCAGGAGGCCACGAGGTCGTACCACAGGCGGTCGGCGATGAACGGGGTGAACGGGGCGAGCAGTCCCGCGAGCGTCCGTAGCGAGGTCCAGAGCGTGTGGTAGGCGGCGGACTTGTCCGCTGGGTCGTCGTCGATGGCGCGCCAGAAGCGCCTCCGGCTGCGCCTGACGTACCAGTTGGAGAGGTCGTCGACGAAGCTCTCGATGCGCCGACACGCCGTCGTCACGTCGTAGCGGTCCATGGCCGCGTCGACCGTGTCGGCGAGGTCGGCGAGCTCAGCCAGGATCCAGCGGTCCAGAAGGGGGCGGTCACCGACCACCGGCGCGGAGTTGCGTGGATCGAAGCCGTCCAGGCGGGCGTAGGTCATGAAGAAGTAGTGCGTGTTCCACAGGGTCAGCAGAAAGCGGCGGACGACGTCCTCGACGGTGTGGTGACCGACGCGGCGGTTCACCCACGGGTTGCCCTCGGCGAGCATGAGCCAACGCAGGGCGTCGGCCCCGTGGGCCTCGATCAGCTCGAACGGATCGATCACGTTGCCGAGCGACTTCGACATCTTCTTGCCGTCCTCGTCCACGATGTGGCCCAGGCACAGCACCGTCCGGAAGCTCGAGGTGTCGAACAGCAGCGTGGACTCTGCGAGCAGCGTGTAGAACCACCCCCGCGTCTGGTCGATGGCCTCGGCGATGAAGTCGGCGGGGAAGTGGCGTTCGAACTCCTCGTGGCCCTGGTGGGGATAGCCCCACTGGGCGAAGGGCATGCCGCCGGAGTCGAACCAGGCGTCCGCGACCTCGGGTACACGGCGCTGGGCGCCTCCACACTCGGGGCAGGTCAGCTCGATCTCGTCGACGTACGGTCGGTGCGGGTCGAGCTGCGACAGGTCGCGCCCCACCAGCTCCCCGAGGTGGGCACGTGACGAGGCCACGGTCACGTGCTCGCAGCTGTCGCAGCGCCAGAACGGCAGGGGCGTGCCCCAGTAGCGGTCCCGCGACAGAGCCCAGTCGACGTTGTTCTCGAGCCAGTTGCCGAAGCGGCCCTCGCGGATGTGCTCCGGGTGCCACGAGATCCCGGCGTTGTTGGCGAGGAGACGGTCGCGCTGCGCGGTCGTGCGGATGTACCACGACGGCTTCGCGTAGTACAGCAGCGGCGTGCCACAGCGCCAGCAGAACGGGTAGGTGTGCTCGTAGCGGCCGCTCTTGACGAGCACCCCGAGCGCGTCGAGTTCCTGGGTGATGGCGTCGTCGGCGTCCTTGACGAACCGGCCTTCCTGCGACCCCCTCGTGAACCGTCCCTCGAGGTCGACGGCGGAGACGACGGGCAGGTCGTGCGCGCGCCCGATCGCCATATCGTCGGCACCGAACGCCGACGCCGAGTGGACCAGCCCGGTCCCGTCGGTGGTCGTCACGAAGTCGCCGGTCACCACGTAGCGGTAGTCCGTGTCGACGTCGACGAACTCGAACGGCGCCTGGTAGTGCAGACCCACCAGCTCATCGGCCGTGACGTCGCGGACCACCTCGGTCTCGTCGCCCAGCACCGGGGCGCGCAGGTCGGCAGCGATGACCAGCAACCGTCCCTCGTGGCGGACGAGCTGGTAGGCGATGTCGACCCCGACCACCACCGCGTTGTTGGCGTGGAGGGTCCACGGCGTCGTCGTCCACACGAGCAGCGAGGCGCCCTCGTCCGCCAGCGGTCCGTCGAGGAGCGGGAACCGCACGTACACGCTGGGATCGGAGGCGGTCGCGTACCCCTGGGCGACCTCGGCGTCCGACAACGCGGTCCCACAGCGCGCGCAGTAGGGCGTGACCCGGTGGTCCTCGTGGATCAGGTCCCGGTCCCACAGCTCCGCGAGTGCCCACCACAGCGAATCCACGTAGCTGGCGTCCATGGTCCAGTAGGCGTCATCGAGGTCGACCCAGAACCCGATCCGCTCGGTGAGGTCTGCCCAGACGTCGACGTACTGGGTGACCGAATCCCGGCACCGCCGGTTGAACTCCTCGATGCCGAAGCGCTCGATGTCGGACTTCGAGTTGAGCCCGAGCGCTCTCTCGACCTCCAGCTCGACCGGGAGCCCGTGGCAGTCCCACCCGCCCTTCCGGAGGACGAGGTGACCCTTCATCGTGCGGTAACGCGGGAAGACGTCCTTGAAGGTGCGCGACTCGACGTGGTGGGTACCGGGCCTGCCGTTGGCGGTCGGAGGGCCCTCGTAGAAGGTCCACACGGGCCCTTCGGCGCGCAGGGCGACGCTGCGGTGGAACACGTCGTGCTCGCGCCACCGGGAGAGCACCTCGGCCTCGAACGCCGGCAGGTCGGGGCGGTTGGGGACGTCGGGCCAGACGGTCTCGGGGTCGGTCATCTCGGGCTCTCGTCTCGCCCCGCTCCCCGGAGCGGCGGGTGGTCACCGTGCCCCGAGGGACGACTCCGCCGGGGCGCGAGCCGCGGTACCACCCTCGTTGACGGCTCGTGGGAACCGTCCGCTCTAGGAGGCCTGTGCGCAACCCTCCTGGCGGCTGTCGGGCCGCGCGGCCGGAGCCGCATCCGTCCGGACCTACTTCCGATCTGTGGTACCGCTTCGCTGCTTGATCACTCTCGGTTCGGCCCGGCCGCTCGGAGGGGATGACGTCGGGGGCTCCACCCGCCGGCTCCCACCGTCCCGGCTCGCTCGTGGGGGAGTGGTCCCCGCGCCGTGTCCTCGTCGACGCGTTGCGCGACATCCTACGCTGTCCGACACGCCGTCTCGCGATCGCGGGCGGGGAGCCGGGGCGCTCAGCGGGTGATCGGTACCCGAGCTTCACGCGGCTGGAACCTGGCGGTAACCCGGACCCCGTACCATGAGGACATGACCACCACCACCGAGACCACCATCCGCCCCGGTACCGACCCAGATGCCGGACTCGTCCGGCTCCGAGCCCGTCTGCTGGACCAGGCCTACCTGTTCGACGACCCCGCGGCGTACGCGGCCGGCGTCGAGGACACCCTGCGAGCGCTCGAGCCGCCCGCGGACACCGCCCCGCAGCACGTCTGACGCCCCACCATCGGTGACGCGGGCGCCGTGGTAGCGTTCGCGCCCCATGGCGACCACCAAGAAGACCTCCTCCAAGCCCAAACGGGCCCGGAAGCCGACGAAGACGCAGCTGAAACAGCTGCGTGCGCGGCTCGAAGAGGAGCGTGATGAGCTCGTCGCACAGAGCGACGAGCTCGAGGCTGCCGCGGACGTGACCCAGTGGCGCGACGCGGGCTTCGATGACGACGCCGCGGACACCGGAACGGCGACGTTCGAGCGCGAACGGGCTCAGTCGCTGGCGCTGAACGCTCGCCGCCTCCTCGAGCAGATCGAGGACGCGCTGAGGCGGATGGACGAGGACGCTTACGGTCGCTGCGAACGGTGCGGCAACTACATCGAGTTCGCACGGCTCGAGGCCATCCCCTACGCGACGCTGTGCATCGAGGACAAGCGGCGGGAAGCGCACGGCTACTGATCCATGCCCGTCCTCAGCCCGCTCTCCGGTCCGCCACTCCGTCCGTCCGCCGGCCCCGGCTGGCCCGGTGAGGGCGACCGTGGCGCGTTCGCGCGCGTGCTCGCGCGGGTGGAAGCCGCCGGTGCGGGACGCAGCGCGGTGTTCCTGGGTCTCATGACGGCGGCCGTCGCGTTCCTGTTCGACCAGCAGACCAAGCACCTCGCGGTGAACCAGCTCAGCCGGACGCGCCCCGTCGAGGCGCTCGGGCCGCTGCGCTTCCACCTGACCTTCAACGAGGGCGGGGCGTTCGGGACCACGGTGCCCGGGGGGCGCTGGTTCTTCCTGATCGTGACCGTCGTCGTCGTCGTGATCGTCGTGCGCAACCTGCCGACGGTCGAGCGCGGCGGCCAGGCGGTCGCCTACGGGTTGCTCCTCGCGGGCGCGCTCGGGAACGCCGCGGATCGCGTGTTCCGTGGCGATCACCGCGTCGTGGACTTCCTCCAGCTCCCCGGTTGGCCCATCTTCAACATCGCCGATGTCGCCATCACTTCCGGTTTCCTGCTGCTGCTGCTCCTGCTGTGGCAGCACGATCGCGCCACCGCCGCTGAGCAACGTCCGCAGCCGCCTCCGCCGCTGGGCTCCGCCCCGCCGGGACAGCGGCCGAGCCGGTGAGCGAGCACGCCCCTCCTCGGCGCTTCCGCGTGGACAGCGGCCAGGACGACGAGCGTCTCGACGTCGTCGTCAGCGCCCTGCTCGGTGACTCGCGGACCTCCGTCGCGGCGCGGATCCAGCGGGGCGACATCAGGGTCAACGGACGCCAGCCCGCCAAGTCAGAGCGGCTCCGGGAGGGCGACGTGATCGAGGTCACCGCCCCCGCCCCCGAACCGACCGGTGCGGCCGGCGTCGCCCCGCCACCGGTTCGCTACGAGGACGACCACATCCTCGTGGTCGCCAAGCCCCCGGGGCTCGTGATCCACCCCGGAACGGGACACCCGGCGGGGACCCTCGTGCAAGCGCTCGCGGAGGCGGGCTACGACCTCGCACCGGCTGGCGGCCCCACGCGTCCGGGGATCGTTCACCGCCTCGACCGTGACACTTCCGGTCTGCTCGTGGTCGCCAAGACCGACGGCGCGTACCACGGACTGGTCGAGGCGCTGCGCGAACGCGCGGTTGAACGCCGCTACGTCGCCCTCGTGCAGGGCGTGCCAGGGGCATCGACGGGGCGGATCGACGTCCCCATCGACCGCGACCCCCGCGACCGCAAGCGCTTCGCTGCGCTGTCGCACGGCAAGCCGGCCGTGACGCGGTGGCAGGTGCTCGGCGAGGGCACCGTGCCTGGCCTGGGGGCAGGACGGGACACGGTGACCCTGGTGGCCTGCACGCTCGAGACCGGCCGGACCCACCAGATACGCGTCCACATGGCCTACGCCGGTCACCCGATCGTGGGCGACCCCGTCTACGGCGCCACCGGGGACGTGGCGTCAGCGCTGGGTCTGCAGCGACCCTTCCTCCACGCCGCGCGGCTGGGTCTCGACCACCCCATCACGGGGGAACGCGTCGAGTTCGAGGAGCCGCTCCCCGATGACCTCCGCGCTGCCGCACGGCGCGCCTCGTTAGAACCCGGTTGAAGGGGTCAGCCGGACGAGTCCGAGGGCTCAACCGCGTCTACGGACCGTACGGGACCGCTGCCCCGCCCCACACCGCTCACGACCCCGAGGGATGCGGCGAGCACGCGGACGCTCGCACCGATCACGGGCAGCGGACCGCCGCGGCACCGCCCGGTCCGCGATCAGGGGCTGGGCGCCATCGACGACCGTGTGGTGCCCCGGATGCAGCTCGCCGCACGGCGCGCCGCCACCCGACTCGCCGCTCCGATCCGAGCCCTCGACCGCCTCGATCGTGCCGTGCTCGGCGATCGCGCGGTGCGTCGCATCTACCGGGCACGCGGCGCGGTGACGCTGCTGCTCGTGGCGATCGCGTTCACCGGCACGCTCGTGCACCTCGATCGACTGCCGGAGCAGCGTGAGCAGGAGCGTGCGCGGCGGGAGGCCGCCTCGGAACAGGACGTGCGTCGCCCTGGCCAGGGTCCGTCCGGGCCCGAGGACGCGCTCGCCGGCGGGGCGCAGGTCATCGGCCCCGGCCTCGGCCAGCCGCTGGAGGAGTACGTCGCGCAGCGCCGCGCGGCGCTGTCGCAACTCGACCCCGCGAGCGAACCCCGTGTGGCGGTGGTGTCGTTGCGGGAGTACGTCACCCCCGAGCAGGTCCTCGAGCTGCTCCCCGACGACGCGTCGCTCCGCTTCGCGCAGATCCGCCTGCCGGCCGAGGGTCTGACGCCGGTCGAGACCGAGGTCATCGGGGGTGACCTGGCCGGCAGCATCGAGCGGGCGATCGAGGTGCCGATCGCGGAGCTCGCAGCCGAGGAGGAGGACGCACGCACGCTCCTGGAGTCCGGCACGGTCGAGGACGAGGAGTTCCGGCGCGACCTGCAGCTGCGGGTCGAGGAGCTCGCTGCGGTGCGCAGCCTGGTCAACTCGGGTTCGGGTCTGATCTTCGCCGTCGTGATCGAGGCGTCCGTGGAGGACCTACTGGCGCTCTCGGAGGCCGAGAGCGTCCGACTGGTCGACGTCGGGGCGCCCGAGACCGATCCGGACAACTCGGGCTTCTTCGGGTTGCTCCCCGAGGACGCCGAGGTCGCCACCTACGGGGAGGAGGGCTGGTAGTCTCGCGGTGAACCACATCCGTGTGACTTCCCCCGCACGGGCACCGAACCGCTGACCGCCGTTGACCACCGCACCACCGGAGCCGTACGTGGGGACCGTTACGACCGCCCAGGATCCCGACCAGCCGGGCGGGCCCTCGGAACCGTTCGTCCACCTGCACGTCCACACCGAGTACTCGATGCTGGACGGAGCGTCGCGCATCGACGAGCTCATCGGGGCGGTCGCCGCGGCCGGGCAGCCGGGGGTCGCGATCACCGACCACGGGGTGCTGTTCGGGCTCGTGGACTTCTACGAGACCGCCACGGCCGCAGGCGTCAAGCCCATCCTCGGATGCGAGCTGTACCAGGCTCCTCGCTCACGGCACGACCGCGCCGCCCGCTCGAGCGGCGGCGACCCCTACTACCACCTGGGTGTCCTGGCGATCGACGATGCCGGTTACCGCAACCTGGTGCAGTTGTCCACGAAGGCCTACCTCGAAGGCATGTGGTACAAGCCGCGCATCGACCGCGAGCTGCTGGCGCAGCACAACGAGGGGCTGGTCGTCCTGTCCGGTTGCCTCGGTGCCGAGGTCAACCAGCACCTGCTGCACGACGACCGGTCCGCGGCGCGGCAGGCCATCGGCGAGTTCGTCGACATCTTCGGGCGAGATCGCTTCTTCGTCGAGCTGCAGGACCACGGGATCCCGGAGCAGCAGCGCACGAACCCGCTCCTCATCGAGCTCGCTCGCGACTTCGGTCTTCGGCTCGTCGCCACCAACGACACGCACTACACCGCTCCTGAGGACGCCGAGGCTCACGATGCCCTGCTGTGCATCCAGACCAACGCGCAGATCGACGATGAGGATCGGTTCCGCTTCAAGGGCAGCGACTTCTACCTCAAGTCGGCCGCGGAGATGCGTCAGCGGTTCCGCGAGATCCCCGAGGCCTGCGACAACACCCTCCTGATCGCCGAGATGGCGGACGCGAGGCTCGAGTTCGGGCTCGACCTGTTGCCGGCGTTCCCCTGTCCCGACGGGATGGACGAGGCTGCGTACCTGCGCCACACGGTCTACGAGGGCGCGCGACGCCGTTACGGCGATCCCCTGCCCTCCGAGGTGGCTGACCGTCTCGAGCACGAGCTCCGGGTCATCGTGCAGATGGGCTTCCCGGCCTACTTCCTGATCGTCGCCGACCTCTGCGACCACGCCCGCGCCAACGGGATCCGTGTCGGCCCCGGCCGCGGCTCCGCGGGCGGCAGCGCCGTGGCGTACTGCACCGGCATCACGAACATCGACCCCATCGAGTACGGCCTGATCTTCGAGCGCTTCCTGAACCCGGAGCGCATCTCGATGCCCGATATCGACATGGACTTCGACGATCGGCGCCGGGCCGAGGTGATCCACTACGCGGCCGAGAAGTACGGTCACGACCACGTGGCGCAGATCGTCACGTTCGCCACCATCAAGGCCAAGTCCGCCATCCGTGACGCTGCCCGCGTCCTCGGCTACCCGTTCCAGGTCGGCGACAAGCTGTGCAAGGCGATGCCGCCGCCGGTCCTCGGCAAGGAGCCGCCGCTCGAGCAGGCCTTCGAGCACTCCGCCGAGCTCCGCGACGCCTACGAGGCTGACCCCGACGCGCGGCGCGTGCTCGATACCGCCAAGAAGCTCGAGGGCCTCCGCCGGCAGCACGGCATCCACGCGGCCGCGGTCGTCATCGGGGCACGACCGCTCACCGAGACGGTGCCGCTGCTGAAGACCGACCGCGACGAGATCGTCACGCAGTACGAGATGGGGGCGGTTGAGGCCATCGGCCTGCTGAAGATGGACTTCCTCGGCCTGCGCAACCTGACCGTCATCTCCGACACCGAAAGGCACATCCGCGACAACCGCGGGATCGAGGTGGACGTCGATGGCGGTCTAGCGCTCGACGATGCCGCCGCCTTCGAGATGCTCGCGCGGGGCGAGACGCTCGGGGTGTTCCAGCTCGACAGCTCCGGCATGCAGAGCCTGGTGCGCCTGATGAAGCCCGACAGCTTCGATGACATCATGGCGCTCGTTGCGCTCTACCGACCGGGTCCTCTGGGCGAGCACATGCACGTCGAGTACGCCGAGCGCAAGCACGGCCGCAAGGAGGTCGTGTACGACCATCCCGATCTCGAGCCGATCCTGGCCGAGACCTACGGGATCATCGTCTACCAGGAGCAGGTGCTCCGGATGGCCGTCGACATCGCCGGGTACACGATGGGTGAGGCCGACAAGCTGCGCAAGGCCATGGGGAAGAAGGACCCCGAGGTCATGGCCCAGCAGCGCAGCAAGTTCGTGGACGGTGCTGTCGCGAAGGGCTACGAGCGTCCGTTCGCGACCCAGCTGTTCGACCAGATCGAGAGGTTCGCCGGGTACGGCTTCAACAAGTCGCACTCGTGCGGCTACGGCCTGGTCGCGTACCAGACGGCGTGGCTCAAGGCCAACTACCCGGTCGAGTACATGGCGGCGCTGCTCACGTCGGTCAAGAACAACAAGGACCGTCTCCCCCTGTACCTCAACGAGTGCCGCCGGATGGGCATCACCGTCCTGCCGCCCGATGTCAACGAGTCCGACGTGGACTTCTCGCCCCGCGGCGAGCAGATCCGGTTCGGGCTCTCCGCCGTCCGCGGTATCGGCGAGACCGTCGTGGAGCAGATCATCGCGGCGCGGCGTGAGCACGGCCGGTTCGAGGGGTTCCGTGACTTCTGCGACAAGGTCGATGCGGCCGTGCTCAACCGCCGCGTCATCGAGTCACTGGTCAAGGCCGGCGCGTTCGCGACCCTGGGGCACACCCGCAAGGGCCTGCTCGGAGCGTTCGAGCCGCTCGTCGAGGCCGCGGTCGCCCGCAAGCGCGCCGAGGCCGCCGGGCAGTTCAGCCTGTTCGGTGAGGACGCGGGGCCTGGCGGCGACGGGACGGTCGAACTCGAGGACGGGGTGATCATCCTCGATGACGAGTTCGACAAGCAGCAGCTGCTGGTCTTCGAGCGCGAGATGCTCGGCCTCTACGTCTCCGACCATCCGCTCTTCGGTGCGGAGCGCCTCATCGACGAGATGACGGACCACACCTGTGCCGACCTCCGAGAGGCCGAGGACGGCGGGGCGGTCAAGGTCGGCGGTGTCCTGACCGGACTGGTCAAGAAGTTCACGCGCAAGGGCGACACCTACCTGATCGCGACGCTCGAGGACCTCTCGGGGGCGGTCGAGGTCGTGTTCTGGCCACGCGTCTACCAGGCCGCTCATGAGCTGCTGGCCGAGGATCAGGTCCTGGTCGTCACGGGGCGGCTCGAGTCCCGCGACGAGACCGTCAAGCTCACCGCGAACGAGGTGAGCGCACCGGACCTGGCCGAGGTTCGCGGGGCACCCGTCGTCGTCCACCTCGACGTGGTCCAGTGCACCGACGAGGCCGTCTCACGTCTACGCGCGGTCCTGTCACACCACCCCGGGCACGTGCCCGTCCACGTGCACCTCCACCACGGCGGCGAGCGCGCGGGGGAGTTCCGGCTCGGGGACGCCCACCGCGTCACGCGCCGACCGGGACTGTACGGCGAGCTCAAGTCCGCCTTCGGGCCCGACGTCGTCGAGGACGAGATCGGCACACGGACGATCACGGTCGATGAAGCTGAGCCCCGCGTCCGGGTCGGCGCCGCCCCCTGACCGACGTGGGGTCCCCAGAGGCGGTCCGCTAACGTCGCGCAGCCTCCCGGTGGAAGTCCGTCCCCCGTGCCACGTCTCGACGTCCTCGACCTGCGTGACGACCGTTCGGATCCGACCTCGCGGCTGCCCCGGCCGCGGATCGACACGGCGGCTGTCGAGGGCGCCGTGCGCGCCACGCTGGCAGCTGTCCAGGAACGCGGTGACGACGCGGTCCGGGAGCACACGCGCCGCTTCGATCGGGTCGACGTCACCGACCTGCGCGTCCCGGACCCCATCATCGAGGCGGCGTCGTCGCGTCTCGATGGTGCGGTGCAGGACGCCATCGATCGGGCCATCGACCAGGTCCGCTGGTTCCACGAGCGGGCGCGGCCACGCGATTGGGAGGACGCGCGGGACGGTGCGCGGATGGGACAGTGGTACCGACCTATATCGCAGGTCGGCGTGTACGTGCCGGGCGGCAAGGCGGTCTACCCCTCGACCGTCGTGATGACGGTCGTCCCTGCGCAGGTCGCGGGTGTCGCGGGGATCGCTCTGTGCTCACCCCCCCAGGCGGACGGCTGGCCGCACCCCGCGATCCTCGCCACCGCCGCCCGCCTCGGCGTCCGTGCCATCTTCCGCGTGGGCGGGGCGCAGGCCATCGCCGCGATGGCGCTCGGGACCGAGACCATCCCCGCCTGCGACAAGATCGTCGGTCCCGGCAACATCTACGTCGCCACCGCCAAGCAGCAGGTCCAGGCCGCGGGCCTGTGTGGCATCGACGCGGTCGCGGGCCCGACCGAGATCGCCATCATCGCCGACGAGAGCGCCGACCCGGGTCTCGTGGCCGCGGACCTCGTGGCGCAGGCGGAGCACGACGAGCTGGCCACGTGCCTTCTGATCACGACCGACCCCGGACTCGTCGATGCGGTCGAGGCGGCGCTGGAGACCGAGATCTCCGGCACTCGTCACCGCGCCCGGGTCGAGGCCGCGTTCGAGGGCCAGGGGACGGCCGTCGTCGTCGCCGACATCGAGCACGCGGTCCTCGTGGCGGAGGCGTTCGCACCGGAGCACCTCGAGGTCCACACCGTGGAGGCGGCCGCGGTCGCGGCGCGTGTCCGCTACGCGGGGACGACGTTCATCGGTCCGGACACCCCGGTCTCGCTCGGCGATTACGCCGCCGGACCGAACCACACCCTGCCGACGATGGGCACGGCGCGCTTCTCCGGTGGGCTGTCGACCTCGTCCTTCCTGGTTCCCGTGAACTGGGTGCAGTACGACCGCACCGCGCTGGCGGACCTCGCGTCCACGGTCGAGCGACTGGCCGCGACCGAGGACCTGCCGGCGCACGCTCGTGCCGTCGCGATCCGGCTGGAGGGCGGATCGTGACCGGTCGAGCCTCACCCCCCAGGCCGGCAACGCCGGCCCCTCCCCCCTCAAGGGGGGAGGTATGACCGGTCGAGCCGACCGCGTCCCCGTCAGAACGGACCTCGAGGACCTCGAGCCGTACGGGGCACCGCAGCTCGACGTCCCGGTCCGGCTCAACACGAACGAGACGGCGGAGCCGCCGCCGTCCGAGTACCTCGAGGCCGTCGCATCGCGGCTCGGCGACCTCGGGCTGAACCGCTACCCCGATCGCAGCCACGCCGAGCTGCGCCAACGGCTCGCGGAGGCGCTCGGCACCACCGCCGAACGTGTCTGGGCCGCCAACGGTTCGAACGAGATCCTCCTACAGCTCCTCCAGGCGTACGGAGGCCCCGACCGCCGTCTGCTGCTGTTCCGGCCCGGGTACTCGATGTACCCGGTCATCGCACGCGTGACCATGACACCGATCGTCGAGCACGACCTGCCCGAGGACTTCGTCCCCACCGTGGAGACGGTCGAGAAGGCAGCCGATCGACACGCCCCGCACGTCGTGTTCCTCGCCAACCCCAACAACCCCACCGGGATCCGTGCCGAACGCGAGGTGATCCGCGCGCTGCACGACGCGGCACCACAGGCGCTCGTGGTGGTCGACGAGGCCTACGTCGAGTTCGGCGGCGTGTCGGTCATCGACCTGATCGAACAACTGCCTCGGCTCGTCGTGGTCCGCACCTTCTCGAAGGCCTTCCGCCTCGCTGGTCTGAGGCTGGGCTACCTCGCCGGACAACCCTGGGTCGTCGACGACGTCCGCCGTGTGCGCCTTCCCTACCACCTCGACACCATCAAGCAGCTGGCCGCGATCACCGCCCTCGAGATGCAGGACGTCTTCCTCGAGCACCGTGCCAGGGTCGCCGCTGAACGGACCCGGATCACGGGGTCGCTGCGCACCATGCCGGACGTCGAGCCCTTCCCGTCCGATGCCAACTTCGTGTTGTTCCGGCTCCCGCAGGCGAAGCGGGCCTTCGAGGCGATGCTCGAGCGGGGCGTGCTGGTACGCGACTTCTCGGACCGGCCCCGGCTGGAGGGCTGCCTGCGGGTGACCATCGGCACGGTCGCCGAGAACGACGAGTTCCTGGCGGCGCTGCGCAAGGTCGCCGGGTGACCGCCTCGCGAGGGTGAGCCGGCGGGGTACCGTGCTCGCGATCCGAGGAGGTGGACGATGACGCGGCGCGGCCGCATCGAGCGCAGCACGGGCGAGACGAGCATCCTCGTCGAGGTCGACCTCGACGGTTCGGGAAACACGACGATCGCGACCGGTGTCCCGTTCTTCGACCACATGCTCGACCAGCTCGGTCGTCACGGCCGCCTCGACCTGACCGTCAAGGCGGAGGGTGATCTCGAGATCGATGCTCACCACACCGTCGAGGACGTCGGGATCGCGCTCGGACAGGCGCTCGCCGAGGCGTGGGGCGACCGTGCGGGTGTGGAGCGCTTCGGCGACGCGCACGTGCCCATCGACGAGGCCCTGACCGAGGTCGCGATCGATCTGTCGGGGCGCCCCTACCTCGTCTACGACGTGGTGACGCCGGTCGAGGTGGTCGGCACGTTCGAGACCACGCTGATCAGGCACTTCTTCGAATCCGTCACCGCCAACGCCCGTGTGACCCTGCACGTGCGCAACCGATCGGGCGACAACACCCACCACGTCTACGAGTCGGTGTTCAAGGCGGTTGCGGTCGCGCTACGACGTGCGGTCGCGGTCACGGGAGCGGGCGTGCCATCGACCAAGGGCGTGCTCGAGTGAGCGAGGCAGGTCCGCGGGTCGCGCTGCTCGACTACGGGGCAGGCAACCTTCGCTCGGCGCAGCGCGGACTCGAACGTGCGGGCGCACGGGTCACCGTGACCGACGACGCCCCGACCGCCGCCCGCGCCGAGGCGCTCGTCGTCCCCGGGGTCGGCAACTTCTCCACGTGTCTCCACAACCTCCGATCAGCAGGACTCGCCGATCTCGTGATGCGCTGGGTGGAGCAGGATCGGCAGGTCCTCGGCATCTGCGTCGGGATGCAACTGCTGTACGAGCACTCTGAGGAAGGTGACGTCGCCGGCTTGGGGGTCCTTCCGGGACGGGTCGTGCGCTTCGACTCCGAGGTCGTCGTGCCACACATGGGCTGGAACGTCGTGCACGAAGCGCGCCCCGACTGGCTGCTCGCGGGCGTCGATGGGGAACGGTGCTACTTCGTGCACAGCTACTACGCCCAGCCCGAAGAGCCGTCGCACGTCGTTGCCACGGCGTCGTACGGGGGCGAGTTCCCGTGCGTCGTCCGGGTCGGCAACGTCGTCGGGACCCAGTTCCACCCCGAGAAGTCCGCCGACGTGGGAGCGCGTCTGCTGCGCAACTGGGTCGCGTCCGTCCGGGAGGAGGCACCCGCGTGAGTCTGACGCTGTACCCGGCGGTCGACATCAAGGACGGGCGCGCGGTCAGGCTCACCCAGGGGAGGGCCGAGCAGGAGACGGTCTACGACGCCGACCCGGTCGCGGCGGCGCGTCGCTGGGCGGATGCCGGTGCTGAGTGGCTCCACGTGGTCGATCTCGACGCCGCCTTCACCGGCGAGCCGCGGAACCGCCACCTCATCGCCGCCATCGTCGAGGCCACGGGTCTGCCGGTGCAGGCCTCCGGTGGCGTCCGGACCGTGGCCGACGTCGAGGCATCCCTCGGGTACGGGGCGCAACGGGTCGTCATCGGCACGATGGCGCTGCAGCAACCGTCCTTCGTCGCCGAGGTCCTCGACCGCGTCGGGGCGCGCATCGCGGTCGGACTCGACGCCGAGGGACGGACCCTGAAGGCACGGGGATGGACCGAGGAAGCGGGCGATCTGTTCGACGCTCTCGCGACGTTCACGGAGATGGGGGTGCCCCGTTTCGTCTACACCGACATCACCAAGGACGGGATGCTGACGGGACCGAACGTCGAGATGCTGCGACAGGTCGCTGACGCCACGTCCTCGATGGTGACGGCCTCCGGGGGCGTCTCCACGCTCGACGACCTGCAGGTGCTGGCGGCGTGTCACGAGCGCGTCGATGCCGTCATCGTCGGCAAGGCCCTGTACGCGGGGGCGTTCACCCTCCCCGAAGCGCTGACGGTGACGCGCACGTGAGCGACGGTCTGGCTATCCGGGTCATCCCGTGCCTCGACGTCACCGGCGGCCGGGTCGTCAAGGGTGTCCGGTTCGTTGAGCTGCGGGACGCCGGCGATCCGGTCGAACTCGCCGCCGCCTACGACGCCGAGGGTGCCGACGAACTCGTCTTCCTCGACATCACCGCCTCCTCCGACGACCGGGGCACGATGGTGGAGGTGGTCCAGCGGACCGCCGAGCAGGTGTTCATCCCGCTCACCGTGGGTGGGGGAGTACGGACGGCGGAGGACGTCCGGGCGATGTTGCGGGCCGGAGCCGACAAGGTCGCGCTGAACACCGCAGCGGTGCAGCGTCCCGAGGTGCTGTCGGAAGCCGCTGACCGCTTCGGGTCCCAGTGCGTCGTGGCGGCGATCGATGCCCGCGCACGGACGCTGGGTGGCTGGGAGGTGGTCACCCACGGCGGCCGGACCCCGACCGGCCGCGACGCCGTCGAATGGGCCGCGGAGTGCGAGGTGCGCGGGGCGGGCGAGATCCTGCTCACGTCGATGGACCGCGATGGCACGAAGGAGGGCTTCGACGTCGACCTGCTCCGCGCGGTGACCGACGCCGTCAACCTCCCCGTGATCGCCTCGGGCGGGGCGGGGACCGCCGAACATATGGCCGAGGCGGTCACCGTTGGTCACGTCTCGGCCGTCCTGGCCGCGTCCATCTTCCACTTCGGCGAGCTGCGCGTCGACGAGGTGAAGCGGACGATGGCCGATCACGGCCTGCCCGTCCGGTTGGTGCCGTCCCGACGTTGAAGGCAGCGCGGCGGTCTCCCGGGAACCCGCGCCAGCGGTGGTTTCCCAAGCCCGCGGAAACCACCGCGTGGCGTGGGTTTCCCAAGCGGGTCAGTCGGTGCGCTCCACGACGAAGAGGTCGACGCGGTAGCGCATCGTCGAGCGCGCGTGGAGCCGGACGTCCCAGGGCAGATCCGGCACCTCGTCGAGGAGCCGCAAACCCGCGATCGCATCGGGTCCCTCACCCGACAGCAACCGGCGCAACACCGTGGGGCTGTCACCGTCCTGCTCAGGGCCGGGGCGTCCGCCGAGCCAGTGCGCGGGGTCGGTCGCGTTGGGGGCCCAGTCGTACGGGCTGGAGACGATGGCCACGCCCCCCGGCTGGAGCAGGTCGTGGAGCGCCTGCAGGTGGGTGTACGGGTGCTGGATGCAGTCGACCAGGTTCAGGCTGGTGATCAGTCCGAAGCGCTCGGCCTGGACCGGCAGGACCGCGACGTCCGCGACCCAGATGTCGACGAGCTCCGAGTGCTCGACGGGCACGTCGAAGGACCGACGCTCGTAACGGGTCCCAGTCACGCGCAGGTCGTAGGCGACGTGGCCCGTGTCGATGATGAGCATCGCCGCCCGAGCGAAAGACACGTTGAGCTCGATACCGAGCACGGCCTCCCCGGTCGCTTCGGCGAGGCGCAGGCTCGTGCGACCGAGGCCCGCGCCGAGGTCCAGAGCCGGTCCGGAGACCTCACGCCCCGTGCCCCGCGTGACCTCCAGCCCTCGCTCGAGCAGCGCGAGGACGCTGGCCTCCTTGGGGCCGTCGCCGGCCGGGTCGAGGTCGCCCCAGTGCCCCCAGGTGTAGGTCGACAGGTTCTGACGGCGCGCGTCGAGCGGGCTGCCGGGCCCGCCGGCGTCACCGAGCAGCACCGCGACGTCGGTGTCGATGGCATCCGGGTGGACGAGGTTCAGGACCTGGTTCTCGACCACGCCGGAGAGGTCGGCCACGATGACCGGCACGCCGTGGAGGAGCGGGTGGCGAGCGCCGCACGCGTCCATGTCGCACGCCAGCACGCCATCGCCGCTCAGGTCGGTGTCCTGGACCGGTGCGAGGTGGCCGCTGCGACAGACGGGGCACCCCGGCGTGAAGTGTTCGAGGTGAAGGGCGCGCACGCCCTCAGCCGCCGATCTGGACCGTGGGAACGCCCGGCGGGATGATCTTCCCGGTCGGCGACGGGATGGGCGCGATGCAAGTCGGGAAGTTGACGATGTCGCCGACCCGAGCTGCGGGCCTGCCGCCGATCGTCACCGTCATCGAGCCCTTCAAGATCGTCCCGGGGCCGCCCGGTACGCACGGCGGCACGGTGCACGGCTTGGTCATCGCCCCGACGGTCATCGCCGGCTTGTTCCCGATCATCACGTTCGGGACGGGTGGGCCCACGAGCGCCTGCGGGATCGGCGGGTGCGGCATCGGCGTTGGAGTCGGCGCCGGCGGGTGGATCGGTGCATGGCAGTGCGGGGCATCGTGCAAGGCGTTGTCGCCCATGACCGCTGCGGGTGGCACCGTGCTCTCCTCTCCGCGCCCGAGGGTACGGCGTGGGGAGAGGGCCGACAACGGGGGCGGACCCGATCCTGCCCGTAGGGGCAGCCGATGGTTCCCCGCGCGTACCCTGCGCCGGCCGAACCCGGAAGCCGTCGTGTCACACCAGGCCCCGCCGCCCACCGAACACTTCAGCGACGAGTACGCCGCCATCGCCGAGGTCTACGACCTGTGGTCGGCCGACATGACCGCCGACGTGCCCTTCTACGTCTCCGAAGCGGTCGCTACGGGTGGCCCCGTCCTGGAGGTCGGGGTGGGAACGGGACGGGTCTCGGTGGCCATGGCGCGGGCTGGCGTCGACGTCGTCGGCATCGACGTGTCGCCCTCGATGCTGGGTCGAGCTCGCGACCGGGTCGAGCGTGAGCGCCTTGGAGACCGCATCGAGCTCATCGAGGCCGACATGCGCGGCTTCGAGCTGGACCGAACCTTCAAGCTCGCTGTGTTGCCCTACCGCGTGCTGGCTCACGCGCTGACGCCTGATGAGCAGCTCGCGACGCTGCGGAGCATCCGGGCGCACCTCCCGCCAGGCGGGCGTCTGGTCTTCAACCTCCCCGTCCCCCGCCCCGACGATCTCACATCCCACGACGGGTTGCGACGCGAGGGCCGCTACCGGCTCGACGATGGTCACGAGGCGGTGCTGTGGCGCCACGCCGACTACGAGCCCGGCACCCAGCGCATCCGCTTCCACTTCGTCGTCGACCATCTCGACGCCGAGGGTCGGGTGACGGACCGGGTGCACGGCGAGTCGCTCGTGCGCCAGAGCTCCCCGGGCGAGCTCGAACATGCGCTGGCGCGGACCGGGTTCGAGATCGTCGACCGTTGGGGCTGGTTCGACCAGCGCGCGTTCGGTGCCGACTCACCGGAGATGGTCTGGGGCGCCGTGCGGACCGAGGGCTGGATCAACCCCGGTCGTTGATCGCGGCAACGGCGAGTCGCACCGCGTCCTCCGCTGACGACGCGCGGAGCAGATCGTCGGACGTCCCATCCGGCCGCGTCAGGATCCACGTCGCAACACCCACGACCGGGACACCCAGCTTGCGCGCCAGCGCGATCTCCGACAGGGTCCCGTACTCGCCGCCGAGCGCTATGACGGCGTCGACCGTCCGCACGATGAGCGCGTTGCGCATCTCACCCATGCCCGTCGGGATGGCGATGGTCACGTGCGGGTTCGCGCTGCGTCGGTCGTCGCCCGGCAGCATCCCGACCGTGATGCCACCGGCGTCGCGGGCACCACGGCAGGCGGCCTCCATCACCCCACCGAGCCCGCCGCAGACGAGGATCGCGCCCGCCGACGCGACCGCCCGACCCACGTCGGCGGCGGTGGCGTCGAGGGCGTCGTCGGAGGTGCCGGCGCCCACGACGGCGATGTAGAGGCCGGTGGGGAAGAGGTCGCTGTCCACGCTGCAGACGGTAGCCGTGGTGGGGCCGGCGCTACGCTCGCCCCCCGCTCCCACCAGGAACCACGTATGGGACTCACCGAGGCGCAGTTCGCTGAGCTGAAGTTCGACGACCAGGGGCTGATCCCCGCGGTCGTGCAGCACCACCGGACCGGCGAGATCCTCATGGTCGCGTACATGAACGCCGAGTCCCTCGGCAGGACGCTGGACGTCGGCGAGACCGTGTTCTGGTCGCGGTCGCGCCAGGAGCTGTGGCACAAGGGCGCGACGTCGGGCAACACCCAGCCGGTCACGCGGATCCTCTACGACTGTGACGGCGACTGCCTCGTCGTCCAGGTCGACGTCCCCGACGACAACGTCGCCTGTCACACCGGGGAGCGGACGTGCTTCTTCCGCGACCTCGGCGAGGTCGCCGGGTGACGAGCGGGCCCGACCGCGACGACTTCCTCCGGCTCGCGGGCGACCACGGCGTCGTGCCCGTGTGGCGTGAGATCCTCGGGGATCTCGAGACCCCGCTGTCGGTGTACGCCAAGCTCGCAGGCGACGGACCCACCTTCCTGCTGGAGTCCGCCGAGCACGGCGATCGTTGGGGTCGTTACTCGTTCGTCGGCACCGATCCGTTCCTCGTGCTCCGCGGCAGTCGTGGCATCGCCAGCTGGGAGGGCGACCCCCCGCCCGCCGCGCGCGATGTCGAACAGCCGCTCGCGGCTCTCGCCGCAGCGACCCAGGCGTTGCACGCGCCGAAGCTCGATCAGCTGCCCCCCCTGCACGGTGGTGCCGTGGGGTACATCGGCTACGACGCGGTGCGCGAGATCGAGCGCATCCCCGACACGGGCGTCGACGATCTCGCCATCCCCGACCTCCTGATGATGTTCCCACGTCACGTGGTCGCCCTGGACCACCTCCGTCAGGTCCTGACCGTGGTCACCAACGTCGTCATCGGGGAGGATCCCGGGTCCCAGTACGACGCGGCCGTGGCCGCGACCGACGCGATGATCGAGCGCCTCGCCGGCATGGCGGCGCCCGGACGACCCGTCCAGCCACCCGTCGCAGAGCCCGTCGACGATGCACGCTCCAACATGGCACCGCACGAGTACGAGGCCATGGTCGAGCGGGTCAAGGAGTACATCCGCGCCGGTGACACGTTCCAGACCGTCGTCAGTCAGCGGTTCGCCGTCGAGACCTCCGCGGACCCCTTCGACATCTACCGCATCCTGCGCGTCGTCAACCCCTCGCCGTACCTGTTCCTCTTCGACCTCGGGGGCTGGCACGTCATCGGTTCCTCACCTGAGGCGCTCGTGCAGGTGCACGACCGTCACGTCGAGACGTGGCCGATCGCCGGCACGCGCCCGCGTGGGGAGACGCCGGAGGAGGATCGGGCCTACGAGCGCGAGCTGATCTCCAGCGCGAAGGAGCGTGCCGAGCACGTCATGCTCGTGGACCTGGGACGCAACGACCTCGGTCGCGTGTGCGAGACCGGCACGGTGCGTGTGGACGAGATGATGACCGTCGAGCGCTACAGCCACGTGATGCACCTCGTCAGTTCCGTGGTCGGTGAGTTACGTCAGGACCTGGGACCCGTGGACGTCCTGCGATCGGTCTTCCCCGCGGGGACGGTGTCCGGCGCCCCGAAGGTCCGGGCCATGCAGATCATCGACGAGCTCGAGCCCACCCGCCGCGGCGTCTACTCGGGTGCGGTCGGGTACGTCGACCTGTCCGGCAACCTCGACACCTGCATCGCCATCCGCACCGTCGTCGTCAAGGACGGCGTCGCCTATGTCCAGGCCGGCGCGGGCATCGTGGCCGACAGCAAGCCCTCGGACGAGGAGCAGGAGTCTCGGGACAAGGCACGAGCGCTGTTAGCTGCGGTCCGAGGGGCCGAACGGCTCGCGTCGTCGGCCTGACCGAGGTGGCCACCCGTGTCCTCCTCGCCACCGTGGCGGTGGCGGTCGCGTGCTCCAGTGGGCCCGTCACCCCGACGGGCTCGCCGACTACGGCGGCGTCGCCGGTCGCGCCGACCGTCGATGTCACGACGACGATGGGGCCCGGTCCGGCCCTTTCCACGAACACGGGTGCCCCGTCGCCGGCCCCGGCGTTCGGGGAGTTCGATACGCGGCTGGCCGTGGGGTTCGCCGAGCGGTTGGTCGCCGCGACCGGTCCGCGTCCCGCAGGATCGGCCGGGGACATCGCCGCGCGTGAGCTGCTGGCGTTGACGTGGGCGACCACAGGCTGGCACGTGGTGGCCGAGCCGTTCCCACTCCCGCAGGGCGGCGAGAGCGCCAACCTCGTCGCGTGGCGGGGGGACGATCCGCGCGGGGGTCCGCACATCGTCGTCGGCGGCCACATCGACACGGTTGCGGGCTCACCGGGCGCCAACGACAACGCCTCCGGGATCGGTGTCCTGGTGGCCCTGGCGGACGAGCTGCGCGACGAGGACGTCGGCCCTCTGGTGCTCGTCGCGTTCGGGGCGGAGGAGAAACAGCCGTCGACGCCCCGTGAGCACCACATCGGTTCGAAGGCCTACGCGGCCGGGTACGCCGACCGTGTCACCGCGATGCTCTCGGTGGACATGATCGGCCACGGCAGCCCCACCTGCCTGTGCTGGTACCGCGATGGACCCGCGACCCTGGCCCAGGAGCTGGCTGGGCTCGCCGACGACGGCTTCCACGTCGAGGCCCGTGGGGACATCAGCGATCACGTCCCGTTCGCCGAACGGGGTGTGCCGGCCGTACTGCTGTGGACGGGCCGGTCGCCGGGCTACCACGGTCCCGGCGATACGGTGGAGCTGCTCCGACCGGGGGACATCGAGCGCACCGGCGAGCTCGTCCTGCGGTGGCTCCGGATGCGCTGAGAGGAGGTGCGCACTTGAGTGACACGGTGTCGATCGGTCCGCGCTTCAACGGACCGCCGGGTTCCGCCAACGGCGGTTACGCCTGCGGGGTGGCGGCTGCGTTCATCGACGGGACCGCTCGCGTCACGCTGCGGCGACCACCACCGCTCGCCACCGAGTTGGAGGTCCACCACACGAACGGCTGCGTCGAGCTCCGCGAGGGTGATCAACTCGTCATCGAGGCCGAACCCGCGACGCTCGAGGTCGCGGGTCCCCCCGTCGCCGTCGACCTCGAGACCGCCGACGACGCGACCCGTCGTTACCCGGGGTTCGACCGCCACCCCTTCCCCACGTGCTTCACGTGCGGACCGCGACGGCCTGACGATGACGGGCTGCGGATCTACCCGGGCCGTGTCGAGGGCACCGACCTGTACGCCTCTCCGTTCGTCCCCGACGCGTCGGTGGCCAATGCCGCCGGCCAGGTCTCGCCGGAGGTCGTCTGGGCCGCGCTCGACTGTCCATCCTCCTTCCCGTTCACCGGGCTCGGTGTCGTGGCCGTGCTCGGTCGGCTCGCGGCGCGGCTCGATCGCCCACTGGTGGTGGGAGAGCGTTACGTGGCGATCGGGTGGCCGTTGGGGCGGGAGGGTCGCAAGCTGCACTCGGCGTCGACCATCACCGACGGGTCCGGTGCGCCCCTCGCGATCGCCGAGGCCACGTGGGTGATCCTGCGTGATCAGCCCGCGCCTTGAGTTGATCGGGGCGGCCACTCGGTCACCCCGTAGGATGCGGTCCCTTGACGACCTACCTCGACGGACTGCTCGACGGCGCTCGTGCCCGCGTTGCCGCGGCTCGCGCCGCGCTCCCACTCGACGAGTTGCGGGAGCGTGCCAGCGCCGTGAGTCCACCGCCGTCGCTCCTGGAGGCGCTGGGTCGGACCGGCGTGCAGGTCATCGCGGAACTCAAGCGGGCGTCGCCATCACGTGGCGATCTGGCCCCCAGTGTCGACGCGGCGGGTCAGGCGCGTGCATACCTCGCCGGTGGCGCGGCTGCGGTGTCCGTCCTCACCGAGCCCGACCGGTTCAAGGGATCGCTCGACGACCTTCACGACGTGGCCACGCTCGGTGCTCCGACGCTCCGCAAGGACTTCCTCGTGGATCCCTACCAGGTGTGGGAGGCGAAGCGGGCCGGCGCATCGGCGGTGCTCCTCATCGTGGCGGCACTCGACGACGACCTGCTGGAGGTGCTGCTCCGCGAAGCCCGTGACGCCGGTCTGGATGCGCTCGTCGAGGTCCACGACGCGCCGGAGGGCGCACGAGCCGTTGCTGCTGGCGCGGCCATCATCGGTGTCAACGCCCGCGACCTGCGCACGTTCGAACTCGATGACGACGCGTTCGCGCGCATCCGACCGCAGCTGCCGGACAGCGTCGTGACCGTGGCCGAGTCCGGGATCAGTGGACCGGACGACGTCGCGCGTGCCGGGCGCGTGGGAGCGGATGCGGTGCTCGTGGGCGAGGCGGTGGTCACGGCCGACGATCCGACCACGGCGGTGGCCGCGCTCGTGGCCGCCGGCCAACGGACGACGACAGGATGATCAGGTGAGCGAGCTACCGGCCGAGGAGTCCGGGCGACCGGGCTACTTCGGGCGCTTCGGTGGACAGTTCGTACCCGAGGCGCTGTCGGGAGCGCTCGCGGAGCTCGAGAGCGCTTGGGACCAGGCACGTGACGACGACGCTTTCACGACCGAGCTCGACCGGCTCCGCCGCGAGTACGGCGGCCGTCCCACACCGCTGTACCTCGCCGAGCGGCTGTCGGAGGCGGTCGGCTTCACCGTCTACCTCAAGCGCGAGGACCTGGCCCACACCGGCAGCCACAAGCTGAACAACGTCGTCGGCCAGGCGCTGCTCACCACGCGCATGGGCAAGCCACGCGTGATCGCCGAGACCGGTGCCGGACAGCACGGCGTGGCGACCGCCACGGCGGCGGCGCTGTTCGGGTTGGAGTGTGTCGTCTACATGGGGGCCGAGGACTGTCGACGGCAGCGCCTCAACGTGGTCCGCATGCAGCTGCTCGGCGCCGAGGTGGTACCGGTCGAGGCGGGGACGCGAACGCTCAAGGACGCGATCAACGAGGCGATGCGCGACTGGGTCACGAACGTCGCATCGACCCACTACCTCATCGGGTCGGTGGTCGGTCCCCACCCGTTCCCGCTCATCGTCCGTGAGCTTCAGCGCATCATCAGCACCGAGGCGCTCACCCAGTTCGATCAGCGCGAGGGCGGCTTACCCGATGCGGTGATCGCGTGCGTCGGGGGCGGCTCGAACGCGATGGGCAGCTTCGCCGACTTCATCGGACACGACGCCGTCCGCCTGATCGGTGTCGAGGCGGCCGGCGACGGGATTGGGTCAGGTCGCTCCGCCGCGACCTTGACCGAGGGTCGCGAGGCTGTGCTCCACGGTACCCGGTCCGTCGCGCTGGTCGACGCGGACGGCCAGGTCCTACCCGCCCACTCGGTCTCCGCCGGCCTGGACTACCCCGGCGTCGGACCCGAGCACGCGTGGCTGGCCGACACCGGACGTGCCACGTACGTCGCGGCGACGGATGCGGACGCGCTCGACGGCTTCCGGCGTCTGTGCGAACTGGAAGGCATCATCCCCGCCCTCGAACCGGCACACGCCGTGGGGTGGCTGCTGCGACACGGGCGGGACCACTTCACCGCCGACGCCAGGGTGATCCTTACCGTCTCGGGCCGTGGCGACAAGGACGTCGACGAGGTGGTCCGTGTCCTGCGCGAGCTCGGTCGGGGCGAGGGACTCGGGGTCGCCACGGAGGACGACTGATGGCGGGGCGCGAGGACGTCGAGCACGCGTTCCGACGGACCGTTGGTCAGGGTCGCGCGACGTTGGTGATCTACCTGCCGGCTGGGTACCCGGACATGGACACATCTCGCGCATGCCTCGAAGCAGCAGCCCACGCCGGGGCCGACGTGCTGGAGGTGGGGATCCCGTTCAGCGACCCGATGATGGACGGACCGACGATCCAGGCCGCGACCCAAGCAGCGCTCGAGCGTGGCTACACGGTGGACGCCGACCTCGAGATGTGCGCCGCGCTCACCGAGGCGGTCCCCACGCCGGTGCTGGCCATGACGTACTACACGATCCCGGATGCGCGCGGACTCGACCGCTTCGCCGATGACCTCGCGTCGGTGGGGATCGACGGCGCGATCCTGCCCGACCTGCCAGCTCAGGAAGCGCAGCCATGGCTCGATGCGGCAGCTCGGCACGATCTCGCAACCGTCTTCCTGGCGAGCAGTGTCTCCGCGGAGAGCCGGCTCACTTCGATCGCGGCGATCAGCACAGGTTTCGTCTACGCCACGGGGCTGTTGGGTGTCACCGGCGTGAAGGACGTCGACCACGGCGACGCGGCCTCGTTGGTGAAGCGTCTGCGGGCCCTCACGAACGCGCCTGTGGCGGTCGGCGTGGGGGTCAAGACCGGCGAGCAGGCTGCCACCGTCGCTGGCTACGCCGATGGGGTCATCGTCGGGTCGGCGGTCGTTACCGCGGCCGGGGACGGCGACCCTGCCGGGGCGCCGGAGCGCGTGGCCGCGCTGGTCCGCGAACTCCGTGCCGGCATCGAGCGCGCAGCCTCGTGATCTCGGCACCGGTCCGCGCCCCGGCCCTCGCCGCCGGAGACCGTGTGGCGGTGGTCGCCCCGTCGGGGCCGATCCTCGATGAAGGTGCGGTGCGCGCCGGGCTCGACGTCCTCGCGTCGTGGGACCTCGATGCGGTCCTGATGCCGCACCTCCACGCGCAGGTCGGGCACCTCGCGGGGACGGACGGGGAGCGTGCCGCCGATCTGAACGCCGCCATCCGGGACCCCTCGATCCGAGCCATCTGGGCCGTTCGCGGCGGGTACGGCGCGGGGCGGATCGTCGACCTCGTGCGGTGGCAGTCGCTGCGTGAGGACCCCAAGCTGCTGTTGGGCTTCAGCGATGTCACCGCCTTGCTCGTCGCGGCGTGGGAGCGGACCGGGTTGATCACGATCCACGCCCCGTCGGTGAGCGGCCTCGCCGGTGTCGTGGGCACCGCAGGGGAGGCGCACCTGCGACGCCTGGTGTCGGCCACGGAGGCACCGGGCGAGGTGGTGTGGGCGTCAACACCACCGACGAGCCTCCACGACGGGCGGGGTGCAGGCAGGTTGGTGGGTGGCAACCTGGCCATGCTGTGCTCGTTGCTCGGAACGGTGGACGAGCCCGACACCCGCGGGACGATCGTCTTCCTCGAGGAGGTGGGGGAGCCCCCGTACCGCATCGACCGGATGCTGATCCAGCTCCTGCGTGCCGGCCTCCTCGACGAGGTCGAGGGCCTCGTCATCGGCCGCCACGTGCGGTGCGATCCAGCCCCCGGACGTGCGTCGTTGAGCGCCGACGAGGTCGTGGCCGACGTCCTCGGTGGACTGGGCATCCCCACGATCGTGGACGCCCCGATCGGTCATCACGCGGGACAGTTCGCGCTGCCGCTGGGTGTCCGCGCCACCCTCGACGCGGACACGGCCTCGCTCACGCTCCACGAACCGGCGGTCAGCTGACGTTCAGCCGTAGGTGCGGACGAGGAACCCGTCACGCGGAGCGGCGACGTCGGACCAGTCCGACGGGTAGGTGACCACGGTCGCGTCTCCGTCGGAGACGAAGCGACGTCCCGGCTCCTCGTCGAGCCAGGCGACCCACTTGTCGAACTCCTCGACGAACGCCTGGACGCGCTGCACCGACCGACGGTCGTACTCGACGTGGTGGGGTGACCTGGTGGGCATGAAGCCGACCTCGAGCGCGATGTCGTGCTCGTAGGCGAACCCGTCGTGCTCGCCGCGCAGCGCGAGATCCGGGTTCTGCGGCCAGATGCCCTGGGTGAGGGTCATGACCCGGACGTGGTAGTCGTCGCCGACGACCGCTGCCAGCTCCGCCTCCGCCCGGGCGAGGTTGGCGACGACATCGGCATCGCTCAGCTCGCTGAGGTCGTCGTGGGTGTAGGTGTGGTTCGCGAGGTCGAAGCCGTTGGCGACCAGGTAGCGCAGCTTGCGCTCGATCAGGTCCCGGTCGGTCTCCCGGAACGGGTAGGGCCAGTAGAACGAGAACACCGCCCGGGCACGCCACGTCGGATCCTCGGCCTCCATCGCCTGCAGGATCCCCACGACCGAGTCGGGGTCGGGGGTCGAGCCGTCCGGGCCGAAGTACAGGTGCTCCTTGTAGGAGTCGTCGAAGGTCAGCAGGACCGGAGTCGTGCCGGCCGGGATGGGGAAGGTGCCCTCGATGAACTCCGAGGCGGACACGGGGCGGTAGCCGCGCTCGTACAGGACACGGAGCTGCGCCCGGAACGTGGCGATCGAGTTCTCCCAGCGGCCGTCCACGTCCTGGATCTTGTGCCACTGCACGACCAGCACGCGGCCGAGCTCGTTGACGCCGAGCTGCGCCGCTCGCTCGTCGGTGAGGTCCGGCCCGGTTCCCTCCGTGGGCTGACTCGAGCGATCCGGCGTCGGTGAGGCCGTCGGGGCCAGCGCCGGCGACGGTGCCCGCGTGGCCGTCGGTGTTGGGGAGGCGACCGCGGCGGCCTCCGACGCGACCGGGGCCGCAGGCTCGGCGCCGCCGCCGCAGCCGGTGGCCAGCGCCCCGGTGGCCGCCAGCAGCGCGAGGCTACGCCGCACCGGTGCCACCCTCGGTCGGCTGCTCCGTCGGCTGCTCGGTCGGCGACCGCTCCGGCTCCGTCGCCGGCGGGTCCTCGGGCGGGGCGGTCGGGTAGGGGACACCGGGGAACGTGCCCGCGGAGTTGCCTTCGCCGATCAGCGACGGCGCGACATCGAGCCCCTCGACGTAGCCAGGCCAGCGACGCCGGTCGGCGCCGGGCGCCACCGCGGGATCACGGGTACGGGGAGGTGGCACGAACCCGGGGTCCGCGCGCGACTCCTCGGTGGGCTCGAGCGCCTCCTCCGAGAAGCGGTTGGAGGCGTTCCACAGCATCCACCCCTCGATGCCGTTGTCGTAGACGGCGCGCTTCTGGTCGAGGACGCGCTGGGGGGAGTGGCCGCGCCCCATCCACACCGGGGCGAAGTCCTCGATCCAGGGCCGGATCTTGGCGCGCAGCCCCTGGCTGCGCATCTGGGCCTCCTGCATCGCGTTCCACACCGTCTCGTAGGGGTGGTCCACGGGGTGGGGTTGCAGGCCGTAGTTCCCTGGGCCGTAGTGGCTGGGGTAGACCATGGGGGAGACGTAGTCGAGGTGCTCGGCGAGACGCTCGAAGACCTGACCCGTGCCGTCGCCGTCCCACGACCAGTTGTAGGTGGTGAGGCCGAAGATGTCGGCGGACACGCGCACGCCGGCTGCGTGCAGCTGCTGTCGTGCCGAGGCGAGGAAACGCGTGATGGCATCGGGGTGGCGCCACACCTCACGGGGAGCATCCGCTGGACGGCCCGGGAAGTCGAAGAACTCGCTGGGTCCGTCACCGCCGTTGGGGAATCGCACGTAGTCGTACTGGACCTCGAGGAAGCCCATCTTCGCGGCCTCGATACCCACGTCGATGCAGTACTGCCACGCCTCGTCGTTGTAGGGGTTGAGCCAGTACTGGCCGTCACGGCCCTGCCACGGGCCGCCGGTGCGCGTGTCGACGACGGCGAGGTCGGGGCGCGCCTGCGCGACGTAGCTGTCCTTGAAGCACACGACGCGCGCGATCGGGTAGCCGCCTGCCCTGCGTAGCTCCATGATCCGGTCGCGGGGGCTGGCATCGGGGTGCCACGAGGCGCCGCCACCTTCGACGGCGAGGGGGACGACGGGCATGTGCCAGGCGAGCTGGCCCTTGTCGTCCTTCACGTCGATGACGATGGCGTTCAACTCCGTATCGCGGATGAGCCCCATCAGGTGCTCCCAGCGCTCCCCCCACAGGCTGTGCATGGTGGAGTACATCCCGCGGACGATGGGCCATTCCGGAGGCAGTGGGTCGGGGTTCTGGGTGACGCGCGTCGCGAGCGCGTGATCCGACCGGGCGACCACGGCGAGGTCGGCTGGGCTCGGCGAAGCGGACGGCGCTGGACCGGCCGGTGCCGTTGGCGACGCCGGGGCGGTGGTTGCCGCAGCGACCGGTTCACGCTCGGCGTCCGTCCGGCCGAAGGCCACGACGAAGGCGGTCGCGAGCGCCAGCAGCGTGATGAGCACGCTCCAGCGCAGCCACGGGCGGGCGGGTCGGTTGGGCCCGTCTCCGGGCACGTCGGCACCTGTGGTCAAGGGCGGGTTCCCCCGTCGTCACGCGGTCGTGCCCCCCGCGGACGGCGAACCGTAGCAGCGGCTCAGCGCAACACACGCAAGCGCCGCACCGCTACCTTCAACCCCGCGCGGAGGAGGGAGCGTGGTGGACGCTGGCGGTGCGACGATGGCCCGTGAGCTCATCGAGGCGGCCGAGCGTGTCACGGTCCTCACCGGCGCGGGCATCTCGACCGAGTCGGGGATACCCGACTACCGCGGCCCCCAGGGCGTGTGGACCAGGAACCCCGAGCGCGAGAAGCTGTCGACGATCGACAACTACGTCGCCGATGCCGAGATCCGCAAGGAGGTGTGGCGGTTCCGGCTCGCGCACGAGGCGTGGGAGGCAGAGCCCAACGACGGACACCGCGCGCTCGTCGACCTCGAGACGGCGGGCAAGCTGCACCTGCTCGTCACCCAGAACGTCGATGGCCTGCACCACCTCGCCGGGACCTCTCCCGACCGCATCGTCGAGGTCCATGGCACCATCCGCGAGGCGCTGTGCCTGTCGTGCGGTGACCGGATGCCGATGGAGGCGGCACTGGACCGGGTCCGGGGCGGCGAGGACGACCCGCACTGTCGTGACTGTGGCGGACTGCTGAAGTCCGCCACCATCTCCTTCGGTCAAGCCCTGATCGAGGAGGATCTGCGTCGTGCGCGGGCGGGCGCCGAGGCGTGCGACCTCTTCCTCGCCATCGGCACGTCGCTGCAGGTCTTCCCCGTCGCCTACCTGCCCGGCATAGCGCTCGACGCGGGCGCGGACCTCATCGTCATCAACGCCGAGCCGACGCCCTACGACGACGCTGCGGCGGTCGTGCTCCGAGGCCGCATCGGCGAGGTTCTGCCCGGGCTCGTCGCGGACCTCGCGGGCGAGCGGAGACACGCGTGATCCCTCGCTGTGCCCGGTCGGCGCTGTGGTTCGGCGCGCTGCTGGTGGCGATGTGGGTCCTGGCGGCCTCGGCGTCGGCCCAGGCCGAAGGACCACTCGTGTCGGCACATCGGGGCGGGGCCGCTTACGCCCCCGAGAACACGATGGTGGCCTTCGAGAACGCGAGCCGGCTCGGAGCCGACGTCCTCGAACTCGACGTCGTGCTCAGCGGCGACGGTGAACTCGTGGTCATCCACGACAGCACCCTCGACCGGACCACCGACTGCACCGGCGAGGTCGCGGCCAGGACGGTCGAACAGCTCGGGGAGTGCGACGCGGCGCACTGGTTCACACCCGGCGTCGCGACCACGGTGAACGACACGACGGCCGAACATCCCCTACGCGGTAGCGGCATAGGCATCCCCACCCTCGCCGACGTGCTCGCGTGGGCGGCGACACTCGACCCGGTCCCGCAGCTGTTCATCGAGTCGAAGAACCTGCCGACCGAGGCCGGTTTCGACCCGACCGGGACCGCGATCCCCTCGGTGCTGGTGCCGCAGATCCAGGGCTCGGGCCTGGCGGATCAGGTCGCGATCCTGGCCTTCTGGCCGGCGGACCTCGAGACGGTCAAGATGCTCGATCCCAGCATCCGCACCCACTTCCTCACGACCCACGAGTTCGGCCAGACCGCCTTCCAGAATCTGGCCTACGTGACCGCGCGCGGACACGACATGTCCGGCCCCAACCACCAGAGCCCCGACCTGAACGAGGCCTACGTCGAGGCCACGCACGCAGCCGGCGTCCCGACCGTGCCGTGGACCGTTGATGCGGCGGAGCGGATGGACGAGGTCATCGTGCTCGGCGTCGACGGCATCACGACCAACTACCCCGCGTGTCTCCTCGACCGGCTGGGTCGTCCACGCCCCGCGGATGTCCGACCTCCCGAACTGGTCGCAGCTGGGTACGGGGCGGTGCCGGTCTGCGGCGGCGACGCGACTGGTGACGCCGACCCGCCGACCGACGACGACCCACAACCGCGGCCCGACCAGGACACGCTGCCCGGCCCAGAGGCGCCGCTCCCGGTGTCGGGCGGAGGTGGGTCCGCGTTCGCGCTGACCGCGGGCCTCGGCGTGGTCGTGCTCTCTCGCCGGCTGCGCGGGTGACGGCGATCGGACAGCATCGGCCGGTCAGGTGTCGAGGACCTCGGCGGCCGTGACCTCGGGCTCCGCCTCGATGTGCGTCAGCGGCAGGTCGTAGCGACGCTGGACCCGGTGGGGCAGGTCCATGTTGAGCCACCGTGACACCCCCGCAGGCAACGTCGACAGGACGATGGCGTCGTAGTCGCCGGCGCGTAGCGCGTCGTCGATGGCGTCGCCCGGACGGTGGTCGCCGATCTCGCCGGTCACCTCCGCATCGAGGCCACCGAAGCGCTCGAGCGCGCGCTCGAGCCGGACCTCCGCGAGGGTGATGCCCTCGCCCTCGATGCGGAAGTCGTGGTCGGCCGGTTCGGTGGCGGGGACGAGGAAGTGGAACGACGCGTCGCCGGGGGCCGCGAGTTCGGTGAGGTGCTCGCGCAGGCGCTCTCCGCCGAGGGTCTGGTTCGCGACGACGAGGTAGCGGGTCACGGGCTCCCCTCCGTGCCGATTCCACTCCCACCGTAACGCGGAACGGGACCGCTGTCGCGTGGCGGCGTCACCGTCGTCGTCACTACGGTTCGGGGCCGAGAGCGTGGGGGAGCCGATGGAGCACGGTGGGATCTGGACCGAGCCGTTCCAGGGGACGTACGGGGCGATGGCATCGCTGCGACTGCCGGGCAGGGCACGCATCCTGTCCGGCGGCTCACGGCCGCCCATCCACTACCTCACCGGACTGCGCCCCACCGAGACCGGTCTGGGAACGAGCACCTTCGTCATGCCCGCGACCGGTTGGTTGCAGCTCGGAGTCGGGACCTACAGCGGCGGGGCGATGGCGTGGGTCGCCGACGCCCCGCTCACGTCGGCCATCGTCACCGGACTTGCCCCGGGCTGGATCGCGACCACCTCCGAGATGTCGATGAACTTCCTGCGCGCGCCCCGCGTCTCCAGCGGCTCGTTCACGGGGCGCGCACGCACCATCCACGCCAACCGCCGCGTGGGACTCTCCGCTATCGAGGTCACCGACGCGGTGGGACGGATCGTGGCCCACGGCACCACCCGCGCCGTCATCGCCAAGGTTCCCGGTGTCATCGACGGCGACCTCGAGGAGTCGGCGCTGGAAGGGAAGACGGGGCCGGGCACCGGGCCGCCGCCGTTCGAGCAGGAGGCCGTAGGGTTCGTCGCCCCGCCGGAGTACTGGGGCGCGTTCACCGGACGCGAGAGCCTCCAGGAGGGGATAACGAACGACGAGGTGCTGCCTCCGGTGCACCACCTCACGGGTCTACGGCCGGTCGAGGCGTCCGACGCCCACACGCTCTGGACGCTGCCGAACACCGAGTGGCTGTGCAGTCCCGCGCCCTACCTCTACGGCGGGGCGATCGCGTGGTTCGCCGACCACGCCCTCATCGGGGCCTACACCGTGACGATGGAACGCGGCCACGTCGCCACGCCGCTCGACCTCAAGGTGCAGTTCCTGCGCCCCGTCTTCCCCAACACCGGGGACCTGCTGGCCCGGAGCGAGGTCGTGCACCGAGGCCGCAGCATCGTGGTCGCGCGCAGCGAGGTGACCGACCACGAGGGCCGCACCGTCGCGCTGGCGACCGGGTCCGCGATGGTCGTGCGGGGCGGGGTCCGGCGCCTCCTCGAGGACGATCCCGAGTCCCTCGCCGCCGACAGCGACCGCGGGGCGTAGCTGTCACAGCTAGCTGCTGTACTGGTCGGGTCCGAAGGGCGGGGGCGCCCGACGCCGGTGGGCAACCGGCACCGGAGCTGCTCAGCCATGCCCCGACCCCGATCCTGGACCGACGACCAACTCCGCGACGCCGTCGCCACCAGCACCACCTACCGCGAAGTCGTACTGCGACTCGGGCTCGCTCCCAGCGGCTACGCGTTCAGCGCCGTTCGTGGCCGTGCCGCGCAACTGGAGCTCGACGATAGCCATCTCGCGGTAACTGCATCCTGGACCGATGCCGACCTGCGCGAGGCGGTCACGCGAGCCAAGTCGTTGAACCAGGTCTTCGCGAACCTGGGCTTGCAGGTCGGCGGTAGTCAGTGGCTCACCATCCGGGAACGCATCAACGAACTCCGACTCGACACCAGCCACTTCGAAGTCGGCGTTCTCGCTCCACGCCCGCGGCGTGGTCGCCGCAGATCCTGGACCGACGATGACCTTCGTCGGGCCGTGGACGGAGCACGCTCGATCGCCGAGATACAGCGACGGCTGGGGCTGACACCTGGGGGGAGCTCGCACGAGACGATCAAGAGGCGGATGAGCGAACTTGGCTTGGAGACGAGCGCACTGAAGGGCCAGGGCTGGTCGCGTGGGGTACGCACCGGCACGGATCGTGGCCGCCCTTTGGACGAGATCCTCATCGAGAACTCCGACTACAGGAGCACACGGACTCTCAAGCGGCGGCTACTCCGAGTCGGATTGCTCGAACCTCACTGCGAGCTCTGCGGCGGTGACGAGTGGCAGGGACGACCCATGCCGCTGCGGCTCGATCACATCAACGGCGACCGTCGTGATCACCGACTCGAGAATCTGCGGTTGCTCTGCGCGAACTGCGATGCGCAGACGGATACCTACTGTGGGCGCAACATCGGTCGCTACAGCGAGGGGTAGCCTTGCGACGGCATGCCCCCGTACCCGAACTGGCAGCAGGGGATCGGCTCAAAACCGATCGGCGAAAGCCCATGTGGGTTCGAGTCCCACCGGGGGTACCAACTCGACGTACCGCCCCGCCGGTGTTTGGCCCGGTTCCGGGGCCAGCAGTAGGCTCGGCTGCCCGATGGCTCCGCGCTGGAGGGCGGAGGCGTCCCGCCCGACCGGCCCCTAGCATGCGTGAACCCCACCCGGGGACGGTCCACGACAGGTGACGCCACGGCCGACACGCGCGAAGCCAGACGCATCGAGGAACGCCTCGCTCGCGTCCAGGACGAGCTGAGACGCACGCGCAGTAACGTGCGCGTGCTGACCGAGCAGGTCGCCCACCTCGCCGAGGTGGCGGACGAGGCCGAGACGCGCGCGGTGGTCGCCGAGACGCCGCTGGCCGACCGCGAGTACCGGGTGGCGGCGGTGGACCGCGACAACCACGCGAAGCTGCTGGCCGAGGCTCGGGACGAGGTGGTGCGTCTCGAACGGACGCGCGACGAACTGCTGGATCGACTGCTCGACCTGGAGGGCTCGCGGTGAGCGACACGACGGGCACGGCCCCCGACGGCCGCCCCACGCGTGTGCTGATCGCCGAGGACGAAGCGCTGATCCGCCTCGATCTCAAGGAGATGCTCCAGGAGGAGGGCTTCGACGTCGTCGCGGAGGTCGCGGACGGTGCGTCGGCAGTGCGCCTGACGCGCGAGCTCAAGCCGGACCTGGTCATCCTCGACGTGAAGATGCCGGTGATGGACGGCATCCAGGCGGCCGAGGAGATCGCCAAGGAGCGGCTCGCCGCGATCCTGATACTCACCGCGTTCAGCCAGCGCGACCTCGTCGAGAAGGCGCGCCGGGCGGGTGCGATGGCCTACCTCGTCAAGCCGTTCCAGAAGCACGACCTGCTCCCCGCGGTCGAGATCGCGGCAGGGCGCTTCCGCGAGATGTCGGGGCTCGAGGCCACGGTCGACGACCTCCAGGGTCGGCTCGAGGCGCGCAAGCTGGTCGAACGCGCCAAGGGCGTGCTCATGGAGCACGAGGCGCTGTCGGAGTCGGAGGCGTTCCGGTTCATCCAGAAGCAGGCGATGCAGCGGCGCCTGACCATGCGGCAGGTCGCCGAGCAGATCCTCGACAAGTTCGAGGCCGAGAGCGCGGTCGACGACGCCTGATCCGCGGGGCCTCCTACCGGCGTAGTAGACCTCGGGGCGCGCTGCTCCTAGGCTGCCGCACGGGAGATACGCCGCGGCCATGCGACCGGCGGCGCCACCACACCCACACCTCGGATGACTCGAGACAGGTGCTCAAGCAGGCCGAAGGCCGGTAGCACGATGAGGACTGCTCAAGTAGCAAAGGCGATAGCACCATCACAGAGGGAGACACCATGCGTTCATCCAAGTTCCTGAAGGCGGCGGCGTTCACGGCTGTGCTCGCGATCGGCCTCACGGCCTGCGGCGGGGACGACGACGACACGACCACCGGCGACGCGACCGCCGAGCCCACGGGCGACGCGACCGCGGCGCCGACCGACGACGATGTCGACACCGGCGAGCTCAACCTCGTCGCCGACGGCACGCTGACCGTCTGCACCGACGCCCCGTACCCCCCGATGGAGATCGAGGACCCCGAGAGCCCGACCGGCTTCAGCGGCTTCGACATCGAACTGATGGGTGCGATCGCGGACAACCTCGGCCTCGAGTTCGCCGTGATCAACTCGGGCTTCGACCCGATCACGACCGGCTCGGCGTTCGCGGCCGGACAGTGCGACATCGCGGCCGCCTCGATCACGATCACCGAGGAGCGCGAGGAGAACATCGACTTCACCGAGCCGTACTTCACGGCGGACCAGTCGCTGCTCGTGAAGGCGGACTCGGGCATCACGAGCTTGGCTGACCTCGCGGGCCAGACCATCGGCGTGCAGTCGGGGACGACTGGCGAGGCCTACGCCAACGAGAACGCCCCCGAGGGGGCGACCGTGCAGTCCTTCGATGACCCGGGCGGGCTGTTCCCGGCGCTCGAGGCCGACACGATCCAGGGCGTCCTGCAGGACATCGTGGTCAACCAGGGTCGTGCGCTCGAGGACGACACCGTGGTCGTGGTGGAGACCTTCCCGACCGACGAGCAGTACGGGTTCGCCGTGGCCGAGGAGGGCAGCGACGCGCTGCTCGAGGCTGTCAATGGCGCGCTCGAGACAGTGCAGAACGACGGCACCTACGACGCGCTCTTCGACGAGTGGTTCCCGACCGCCTGATCCCCGGGAACACCGTGGCGATGAGGGGGACCCGACTAGGGTCCCCCTTGTTGCGTCCCGGAGGATCGAGGAGGGCGACGTGACGCCCCGCCAGCGGGCGCAGCTGATCCGCATCGTCTTCTACGTCGTGCTGATCGCCGGTACGGCAGCGGTCGTCTTCCTGGGGTGGCGCAACTGGGCCACTATCCAGCGAGGGTTCTTCCAGCCCGACATCGCCAGGGCCATGTTCCCCGAGGTCATCACGATCGCGGCGAAGAACACGATCATCTACACGGCTCTCGCGTTCTCGTTCGGTCTCGTCGTAGGTCTCGTGCTCGCGCTCATGAAGCTGTCTACCATCGCCCCGTACCGGTGGATCGCCAACGTCTACATCGAACTGTTCCGCGGCTTGCCAGCGCTGGTCACGATCATCCTGGTCGGGTTCGGGCTACCCATCGCCCTCGGGATCAGGATCCCCGGCGGTGTGCCGGGGAAGGCCAGCATCGGGCTGGGAGTCGTGGCGGCGGCGTACATGGCCGAGACGATCAGGGCGGGCATCCAGGCCGTCCCGCGCGGTCAGATGGAGGCGGCCCGGTCACTCGGTATGTCGTACGGCCGCGCGATGGTGTCGATCGTGATCCCGCAGGCCTTCCGCATCATCATCCCACCGCTCACGAACGAGCTCGTCCTGCTCATCAAGGACTCGTCGCTCGTGTTCGTGCTCGGGACCACCCCGGTGACCAAGGAGCTCACGAAGTTCGGTCGTGACCTGATGTCGCAGCACTTCAACGGGACGCCGCTCACGGTCATCGCTCTGGCCTACCTCGCGATCACGGTGCCGCTGACACAGATCGTGGCCGGTCTCGAGCGGCGCCAAGCCCGCGCCCGCTAGGAGCGAACGATGAGCGCTGACCCCTTCCCGGAGGTCCACTCCGGACCGGCCATCGATGTGGTCGAGCTCCACAAGAGCTTCGGGGATCTCGAGGTACTCAAGGGGATCGACTTCCAGGTGGCTCTGGGCGAGGTCGTGTGCGTGATCGGTCCGTCCGGATCCGGCAAGTCCACGTTGCTGCGTTGCGTCAACCGTCTCGAGGAGCCCACATCGGGGCGCATCCTCATCGAGGGGATCGACATCACCGATCCGGACCTGAACATCGACGCGGTACGGCGCAAGATCGGGATGGTGTTCCAACAGTTCAACCTCTTCCCACATCTCACGGTGCTGCGCAATCTGACGATCGCCCAGACGAAGGTGCTCAAGCGTGACAAGGCCGAGGCTGTCGACGTCGCTCAGGCGATGCTCGAGCGTGTCGGTCTGGTGGAGAAGATCGATGCCTACCCGAACCACCTGTCCGGGGGACAGCAGCAGCGCGTCGCGATCGCTCGTGCGCTGTGCATGAACCCCGACATGATGCTGTTCGACGAGGTGACGTCGGCGCTCGACCCCGAGCTCGTCTTCGAGGTGCTCGAGGTCATGCGGACCTTGGCGTCCGAGGGCATGACCATGATGGTGGTCACTCACGAGATGGGCTTCGCGAAGAAGGCTGCCGATCGCGTCGTGTTCATGGACGACGGCGTGGTGGTGGAGGATGGTCCTCCTGCCCAGGTCATCGGAGAACCCCATGAGCCCCGCACGCGCGAGTTCCTCTCGATGGTGCTGAACCGCTGACACCGAACGTTGAGCCGCTGAACCCGTCGGACCGGTTCAGCGGCTCAAGCTTCGGCGTAGGCCTCCAGGATGGCGTCGCTGAGCACGGGCCAGCGCTCGGCCGCCGGCCAGTCGTCGAAGCTCATGCTCGCCAGCTCGACGCAGGCCAACTCGGCCTCCGGATCGACCCACAGGAACGAGCCGCTGCCGCCGAAGTGGCCGAAGGTGCGAGGCGAGTTGCGGCTGCCGGTCCAGTGGGGCTGCTTGCGGTCGCGGATCTCGAAGCCGAGCCCCCACGCGTTGTCCTCGTGACGACCGAAGCTGGGTAGGACACCGCTGAGACGGCCGAACTGCGGAGTCGTCGCGGCGGTGAACAGCTCGTCGGGGAGCAGCGTCGGGGCGAGCAGCTCCGCGGCGAACGTGACCAGGTCGTCGAGTGGCCCGATGAGGCCGTGAGCGGGGGAGCGGTCGCCGAGTTCGGTTGCCTCCATGCCCAAGGGGCGCAGGACACGCTCCCGGAGCAGTGCCGCCGGCTCCAGCCCGGTTCGTGCCGAGACGTGCCGGGCCAGCACCTCGTACCCCTCGTTGGAGTAGACCCGCCGGTCGCCCGGCGTGGTCGTCATCGTGCTGCCGAGCCCGGGGAGTCCGGAGGCGTGGGCGAGCAGGTGGCGCAGCGTGGACCCTTCCGGCCCGGCGGGCTCGTCGAGCCGCAGCGTGGCGTCGTCGACCAGCGTGAGGACGGCGTACGCGTAGACCGGCTTGGTCAGCGACGCCCACCGGTACGGCTCGTCCGTCGGCCCGCGGCTCGCTCTCACGCCGCTGGGCTCCACGACCGCGACCGCGACCGTGGGCTCCCAGTCATCGACCTGCTCGAGGGGATCCACAGCCCCGCATGCTATTCGGGTCGTGCTACCGGCCTCCGGCCTGCTTGAGCACGGTCGGGTCGTGCTACCGGCCTCCGGCCTGCTTGAGCACGGTCGGGTCGTGCTACCGGCCTCCGGCCTGCTTGAGCACGGTCGGGTCGTTACGGGCCTGGTGCGTGACGGTGCTCAGGCGTCGACACCGGCCTCCAGCAGCTCCTTGAGCTTGGCCAGGTCGGACTGCACGTCCCGGGTGTAGAGCTTGACGACGAGGGGGTCGGTGAGCTTGCCGAAGAACCCTCGGAGTGAGCCGGACTCGTTGCGGAAGGTGACCTTCGTTCCCTCGCCCGCGTCCTCGAGGGTGGTGCGGATCATGAACTCGACCGGTGCCTCGATGCTCTTCGTGGCCCAGATCCTGCCGTCCTCGATCTCGGTGATCTCGGCCGTCCAGTGCATCTTCTTGCCGGCCACGCGGACCGTGCCCTTGTTGATGTTGCCGACCTTCGGCTCTGGGTCGTCGTACTGGAAGTCGATGAGCGACCCCTGCCACAGCACCTGGTTCTCAGGGTTGATCATGAACGCCCACACCTCGTCGCGTGGGCGGTCGATGTGGATGGATTCCTCGATGAGCGGCATAGCGGGTTCCCTTCGGTCATCCGGCTGCCCCACTCTCGCGCTCGATCGCGCCCACCGCAAGGGGAACCGCCGCATCTACGCCGAAAGGACGCCCCGCCCCCGTGTGGACCGGCGCGCCGCCCCGTGTGGACCGGGCCCCCGCCTCAGCGGCGCCGTCGTGCGGTCGCCAACGCCACCAGCAACGCCCCGATGGCCACACCGCCACCGGTCGTTGGAAGGGGGGCACGGTCAGGTGTGGGTGCCGGCGGAGGTGGAGGAGGAGGCGGCGGTGTCGCCGGAGCCGGGGGTTGCCACAGGCCGACGCCGTCCGGGAAGTCGAACCCGGCCCCGAGCGTCTCGGGTGCCAGCGGCTCACCATCTGCGTCGAAGCGGATGCGACGGACGGTCCCGTGGCTCGGTGCCGGCTGAGCGACGAGGATCCCGAGGTCGGCGTAGTACAGCGAGCCGTCGGTACCGAGCGCCAGCCCGAACGGTGTGCCGGTCGTCTGGGCCGGTGGTCCAGGTGCCCGCAGGATCTCGCGCACGAACCCCCCGTCGCGGTCGTACTCGGCGATGACCCCGTTGAAGACCGACGAGACGTAGAAGCTGTCCCGGCCGCTGTCGATGATCGCGCTCGGCGTGAGCACGTGCTCGTCCTGCTGGATGAACGGCTCCTTGGTGATGCGGCCCTCGTCGACCAGCGGCGCGCCGGTGCCGTCCGTGCGACCGCAACCGCCGGCGGCATCCGGGCCCGTCGGCCAGCGGCCGTCGTAGCGGTAGATGCCGCCGGGGTTGCCGGCCTCGTCGGGGCGGTTGGAGGCGACGTACACCGCGTCGTCCTCGTCGACCCAGATGCCTCCAGCGGTGGCGATGCCGACATCGATCTTGCAGTACGCGACCTCGAACGAGTTGAACGGGGGGAACCACACGATGAGCTGGCCGTTGCCTGGGAAGCCGGGGAACTGGTCGCCGACGTCAGAGGTCAACACGCGGCCATCCGACAGGAACCCGCAGCCGTAGTTCTCGGGGTTGCTCTGGGTGTCCTGGAACGTCGGGGCGAGCTTGCCGACGTGCTCGTACGTCAGCGCCCCGATGCGGTCGCCCTCGAGGCGGATGATGCCCCACCCCTGTGTGCCTGCGCCCCCCTGATCGGTGTCCTCGCCGGCGATGATGCGACCGGACCCGTCCGGAAAGGCGCAGATCTGGGCGTTGATGTCCAGCCCCCGGGCTGGATCGTCACCCGACGAGGGGATCACGACCTGGTGGCGGAGCGTGGAGACGTCCCAGGCGTGCAGCCGGTCGCCCTCGCCTCCGAGCAGGATCCCGCTGCCTGCGCCGGCCGTGGCCGCCGTGTGGCCAACAGCTGCGAGTTCGAACGCGTGGACCGCCCCCGTCGCACCTAGTGCTTCGTCGAAGGCGGCGAGGCACAGGTCCGAGAAGATCGGGACGTCCTTCGCGCAGGCGTCCGATGACGACGTCCCCGAGCCGATGTACACGCGGTCGCCGACGATGGCCGGGCTGGACGAGATCGGACCCGCGAGCGGTGCAGTCCACAGCTGCATGCCGCTGGTGCCGTGCCAGGCCTTCAGCTCGTTGTCGAGCGCACCCGCGATCACGATGCCGTTGGTCGTGGCGGTCGCCGCGTACGTCGGTCCGGCCACTCCGCTCCACATCACCTCCCCGGTGCGACCATCGAGTGCGTGGAAGTACGGCGGCCCTCCGATGGCGGTTCCCCCGAAGACGTCTCCGCGGGACGTCGCGGTCGAGCCGATGAAGCCTCCGATGGCGAAGTCCTCGTTGACGTTGCCGGGCTCCGCCACCTGGGTGGACCACAGCTCCTCGCCGGTGTCCGGGTCGAGGGCGTAGTAGACGGCGTTCTTCTTCCCGATCCCGAGGATCTCGCGCCCCGCCCTGTCCCGGAACAGGTTGGGTGTCGCGCCGAAGTCGGTGTCGTCGCGGTTCTCGGGTTCCGGTTGGAACGACCAGATCGGCTCGCCGGTCGGCAGGTCGAGCGCGGTCACCGCCTCGGTATGGGGGGTCCAGGGGTAGTCGTCGTGGGGGCAGTTGCCGGTGGCGAGGTAGACCTGCTCTCGGGCGTCGTCGATCGTCGGAGACGACCACACGCTGGAACACCCCGATGCCTCGTTGTCGAGCTCGGGGTTGAAGAACCACAGCGTCTCCCCGGTCGCCACGTCGAGCGCCCACAGACCACCCCGCACCCCGCCGGTCTGGTCGACGGTGCGGTTGTGGACGTCCATCCCGACGTAGACCACACCCTCGTGCACGACCGGTGACGACTCGATCTCGGTCTGCTCATCCGGCACGTCCGCGCCGAAGTAGCGCACCCACACCTGGGAGCCGTCCTCGGCATCCAGCGCGTACAGGCGCGGTCCCGCCCCGAACACGACCAGCGCCGTCGTCGCGCCATCCACCGTGACGTCCGTGACCGCAGCGGACGACACGATCGGGCCGAACGGCGCACCGGGCGCGGGTTCGGTGGTCACCTGCCACAGCTCAGCGCCCGTGTCGGCGTCGAGCGCGTACATCGTGCCGGTCCAGTCCCCGACGAACACGCGTCCGTGCCCGACGGCTGGCGAGGCGGTGACGGTCTTGGTGGTCTTGAACGCCCAGAGCGGACTGAGGCTCGCCACGTTCTGTGGGGCGATCGCGGAGGGGCAGCGGGTCTCGAACGTGCGCCGGATGTCGTTGCCGTACATGGCCCAGTCAGGGCAGCCGGGCTCGGACGTGGCGGTGGGGTCGGTGACCCGTGGCTCCTGGTCCTGTGCCCCCGCCGGGAACGCGAGGAGGATGCTGAGCGCGATGCTCGCGGCGGCGGTTCGTCTCACGTCCGCGATCTCCTGGGCAGCACGGTCACGTGCTCCGACGCCGCCACGCCAGCGCGAGACCCGCCAGACCGAGCGCCGCCGTGGCACCGCCGCCCGTCGTGGGCAGCGACGCCTCGGGTGCGGGGGCGGGCTCGGGCGCAGACGGGCCTGACGGCGGGGGTGTCGGGGCGGCGACCGGGACCTCGAGGATCCCGATCCCGTCGGGGAACGCCAGGCCGTCGTCGATGACCTCGGGATCACTGGGGTTGCCGTCGGCGTCGACGGTGATGCGGCGGACGTGACCGTTACTGTCGCCGGGTCCTGGCGGCGGCCCGAGCACGATGCCGATGTCGGCGTAGTACAGCGTGCCGTTGCGGTCGATGCCGAGCCCGAAAGGTGTGCCGGTGTCGTAGGGCGGCACGGGGTTGGTCGGCGAGGGAACGAGGATGGGACGGACGAACCCGCCGTCGGCGTCGAACTCGCTGATCTTACCGTCGAACACGCTCGACGCGTAGTAGCCCCCGGCGGGGGAGGGGACCACCGCGCTCGGCGTCTGCAGGAACGGGTGGCCGGCGCGGATGAACACCGAGCGCTCGACGCGACCCTCGTCTACCAGCGGCGAGCCGTTGGGATCCTGTCGCCCGCAGCCGCCCGCCGCGTCGTCCGCGGTCGGCCAGTCGCCCTCGTAGAGGTAGATCCCCCCGGGGTTGCCGACCGGGTCGGCGAAGTCGGGGCGCTGCGCCCCGACGAACACGCGGTCGTCCTCGACCAGGATCTGGCCGGCCGTCGGGATGGTGACGTCGATCTTGCAGTACGGGACGTCGGTGCGATCGAGCGGGGGGAACCAGACGATGAGCTGGCCGTTGGCGCCGGACTGAGGCTGCTGGTCGCCGACGTCGCTGGTGAGCAGGCGTCCATCCGACAGGAACCCGCAGCCGTAGTTCTCGGGATTGTCGGCGGTGTTGTTGTAGGTCGGGTCGAGCTTGCCGATCTGCTCCCAGTTGAACTCGCCGACATGGTCCCCGTCGAGCTCGAAGTAGCCCCAGCCCTGACCACCTTCGACCGTCTGTCCCGACTGCTGGCCGGTGTCCTCTCCGGCGATGAAGAAGTGGGGCGTCTCGGGGTCGTCGTCTCGGTAGCCGGGGTCGAAGCAGATCTGGGCGTTGATGTCGCGACCGCCGTCGGGGTCGTCGGCGGCCGACGGGATGACGGTCTGCTTCTCGAACGTGTCCGCGTCGTACGCGTTGAGGCGGTTGCCCTCACCGTTGAACACCGAGATGTGCACGTCCGGGCCCGCCGAAGCCGGAGCGGCGAAGAGCGCAGCCGCCAGGGCGAGCAGTGCGAAGCCGATCGTGGCCACAGCGGGCCCCTCTCGTCCCGTTGCTGACATGACCGTCAGTCTTCGACGCTAGCCGGTCGCATCCCTGTCGGCTCGACGGGTGGGGGATGGCAGCGGGCGAGACCGCGCTCTCGCCTGCGGGCGCGCCTCGATCGCTCCATCGACGACGCGGATGCGGCGTCGCCAATATCAGAAGAGCGCGTTGGCCAGCTCGCGGCGCCCCGTCTTCACCAGCGGGTCGGTGTCACCGAGGATGGTGAACAGCTGTACCAACTGGTCACGGGCCGCATCCCGCGTCGCTCCACCGAGCCTCACGGCCCTCAGGAGGTGATCGATCGCGGCGCGATACTCGCCGGTCGCTGCCAGAGCGCGGCCGAGCTCGAGCTGCGCCGCGGCGTCCGTCGGATCGGCGCCCGCGGCGGTGCGGAGGACGTCGAGGTCGAGGGAGTCGGCGAATGCCAGCTGGGCCTTGGCGGCGATCGCCTCGGCCGACACCTCGGGGCGATGCGGGGAGACGAGATCGAGCGCGCGCTGCGGGTCGTCATCGAGCACGAGCTCTGCGAGGCCGAGCGCCGCCCCGAGGTGCCTGCCGTCCAGCTCGAGCGCCTCCTCGAACGTTGCTGCGGCGCCGGCGGGATCGTTCGGCAGGCGCGCGGCCGCCTGGGTGGCCAGCCGGTCCGCCGCGGTCGGGGCGATGCGGTCGAGGAACGCCTCGATCTGCTGTGGGGGCAACGCGCCCGTGAACTGGTCGACCAGCTTGCCGTCCTTGAACGCCTTCACCGCGGGGATGCCCCGGATCCCGAACTGCGCAGCGAGCTGCTGGTTGCGGTCGACGTCGACCTTCGCGAGCACGATGTCCCCGTTCCGTGCCGTCACGGCCGCCTCGAGGGCGGGACCCAGGGTGCGGCACGGCCCGCACCACGCGGCCCAGAAGTCCACGACGACGGGGACGTCCTTCGACCGCTCGATGACGGCGGTCTGGAAGTCGGCCGTCTCGACGTCCTGCACGTGCGAGCTCGTGCTCACGGTGGGCTCCTATCGTTGGGTGGCCGTCAGGATGCGGAGGATGGCGCTCGGAGCCCCCGAACGCACAGTCGACCCCGTCCTGACGGTCGCACTCACAGGCAGGAACGCCGCTGGCGAGCGTCGAAGTCCCGATCGAACGATCCCACCCACCAACGGAGCACTCGATGCGTCGGTCCTCGATCGCCGCCCTGACGGCCGGTCTTCTCGTCGCGCTGGCCGCCCCCGCCTCGGCCCACCCCACCGTCCCCCTGGCGCCGACACTGCCCACCGACCTGACCCACGCCAAGACCGACAACCTCGAGTACCACGGACGCTTCCCCGAGCACACGGGGAACGCCGGGGGACGGGTTCTGGGGGACCGTTACTACGTCACCGACCCGCGGGGCGTGTACGTCTACGACGTCTCCACACCGGAGTCGCCCGAGCTGCTGGGGTTCACTCCGCTCTTCCAGCACGCGGCCGGCCTCGGAGCGACCGGGATCGCGCTCGCCCAGGAGGATCCCGACACCAACGGCGAGATCCTGCTCGTCGACGGCAGCCCGCTGCCCAACGGTGACACCGCCCTCCAGGTCGTCGACGTCAGTGATCCCGCTGAGGGCGTGGCGATTATCGGGACCGCCGACGTGACGGACCACACCTGGACCTGCGTCAGCGGCGAGGTCGATGGCGAGGTCAACAGCTGTGCCTACGCCTACGGACGGACCGGCTACATCGTCGACCTCACCGACCCGACGAACCCGACGCTGCTGCCGGGCCGCTGGCGCCAGCACGTCGGCTACGGATCGACCAGCAACGATCCGTACGCGCACGACCTGACCGAGGTCGCGCCCGGACTCGTCATCGCTGCCGGCGCGAGCCTGGTGTTCATGGACACCACAGATCCGGCCGCGCCGGTGCTCCTCAACCGGATCGAGCAGCCGGGCCGCTGGCACACCTTCGGGTACCACGCCGTCGAGTGGGCCAACGAGGGCCGCGACCCGATCCTCGTCGCCGGCACCGAGATCCCCCCGACCGCGGACGAGCGCGCTGGCAGCGAGTGCGACGAGGGACCGACCAAGGCCGCGGTCATCGACACGTGGGACACGACCACGTTCCTCGCCGCCTATGACGCCTGGAAGGCGGGCGAGGAGGGCGCGACGCTCGAGGACGTCCGCGCCGCGGAGTTCGCCTTGCTCGACTCCTTCGACGCCGGTTCGAGCGGGATCTTCCTCGACGGCGAAGCGACCGGCAACGTCCTCTACTGCGCCCACTGGATGGAACTGCACCCCGAGTTCGACGGTGGCGGCAAGATGGTCGTCGGGTACTACAACCGCGGGACCCGCTTCGTCGACATCGCCCCGGACGGGACGATGAGCGAGATCGCGTGGATCGTGGGGGCGGACGGCTTCACCGGATCGGCGCAGTGGGTCAGCGGCGACGTCGTCTACATCCACGACTACACCCGGGGGATGGAGGTCGTGGAGCTCGGCGAGGAGCCCGCCACGGGCGTCCACCACGCACAGGGCGATGCGGTGGCACCTTCGAGCGTGACCCTCCTGGCCGCGGAGGCAGGTGGCGGGGTCCCCGCCGCCAGCACGATCCCTGCCAGCTTGGGGCTTCTGCTCCTCGCCGTCGAGCTGTGGCGCCGTCGCCGGCACGCAGCAGCCGCGGATCTCACCGTCTGACCCGGTGACTACCCTCGGTCCCCATGACGGAGGCCGAGGAGCGACCCACGCTCGTCCTGTTGGACGGGCACTCGCTGGCGTACCGGGCCTTCTACGCGCTGCCCGATTCGCTGCGTACCCAGACCGGTCAGCTCACGAACGCCGTCTACGGCTTCACGAGCATGCTCATCAAGCTGCTGGGGGACCGCCACCCCGACGGCATCGCCGTGTGCTTCGACAAGGGCCGCGACGTGCAGCGCACGGCGGCCTACCCCGAGTACAAGGCCAACCGATCCCAGACACCGGACGAGTTCCGGACCCAGCTCGACCTGATCCGCGAGGTGCTCGCGGCGATGACGATCCCCGTCGTCGAGCTCGCGGGGGTGGAGGCCGACGACGTCATCGCGACGATCGCCGAGCGGGGCAAGGCCAAGGGCTTCCACGTGCTGATCCTCACCGGCGACCGCGACACGTTCCAGCTGGTCGACGACGACCTCACGGTGCTCTACACGGCGCGGGGCGTGAGCGACATCCGCGAGATGACCCCGCCGGAGGTCGAGGAGAAGTACGGCATCCCACCTGACCGGTACGTCGAGTACGCGGCCCTGCGCGGCGACAACTCCGACAACCTCCCCGGCGTGCCCGGGGTCGGCGAGAAGACCGCCGCGAAGCTGATCACCGAGTTCGGTCACCTCGACGGCATCTACGCCCACCTCGACCAGATCAGCGGCAAGAAGGTCCCCGCGATGCTCGCGGAGCACCGTGATCAGGTCTACATCAACCGCAGCATCATGACCCTGCGCCGTGATCTGGCCGACCTCGAGGTCGACCTCGCCGACCTGCGCATCACCCACATCGACGCCGACGCGGTCCGCGGCCTGTTCGGGACCCTGGAGTTCCGCGCCCTCTACGACCGGCTCGTCGACGAAGTGCTCGGTGATGTCGAGGAGGAGGAGGCCGCAGGCTTCGACACCGCGCCCCGCCACCTCGGGGCGGGCGAGCTGCGGGAGTGGCTCGACGGACTGACCGGACCTCTCGCCATCGTGCCCCTGACCGAGCGGCCCGTCCCGCACCTGCGCTGGGTGTCCATCGGCCTGGCGGCTGTCGGACGGAGCCCGGCCACGGCCGTGCTCGACGATCTGGCCGACGAGGACCGGGCCGCGCTCGCGGACGCACTCGCTGACCATGAGCTGCCGAAGGTGGTCCACGACGCCAAGGCACTCGACCACGCGGCGTTGTCGCGGGGCTGGGACGTGGCCGGCGTCCGCACCGACACGGAGCTGGCGGCGTACCTCATCAACCCCGAGCAGCGGAGCTTCGACCTCGAACGCATCGCGCTGCAGTACCTGTCCCGCACGCTCACGGTCGAGGACGCGGGTGACGACGAGGGCCAGCTGTCGCTGGGCGTCGAGGACGAGCCGTGGCACGAGCGTGCGCTGCGAGCGCAGGCGACCCTCGAGCTCGCCGAACACCTGCACGGCGAGCTCGTCGAGCGCGACCAGGTCGAGTTGCACGACGACATCGAACTGCTGCTGGCACCCGTCCTCGCGCGCATGGAACGGGCTGGCATCGCGATCGATCGCTCGGTGCTCGACGAGATCCGTGGACGGCTCGCCGAACGGGCGGCCGAGCTCGAGCGCGAGGTCTGGGACCACGCCGGCGAGCGCTTCAACGTGGGATCGGGACCGCAGCTGCAGGAGGTGCTGTTCGACCAGCTCGGGCTGCCCAAGACCCGGCGTATCAAGACCGGCTACTCGACCGACGCCACCCAGCTCCAGAACATCATCGACGCCCACCCGATCGTCCAGGCGATCCTCGACTGGCGCGAGGTCACCAAGCTGCTGTCGACCTACATCGACGCCCTCCCGCCGCTGATCGACGACGAGACCGGCCGGGTCCACACGACCCTCAGCCAGACGACAGCCGCGACGGGGCGGCTCGCCTCATCCAACCCCAACCTGCAGAACATCCCGGTACGCCGCGAGGAAGGCCGCGAGATACGCCGGGCGTTCACCGCAGGCGAGGGCTACGACACGCTGATGGTCGCCGACTACAGCCAGATCGAGCTGCGCATCATGGCCCACCTGTGTCAGGACGACGGGCTGCTCGAGGCGTTCGGGTCCGGCGAGGACATCCACGCCACCACCGCGGCCAAGGTGTTCGACCTGCCGCTCGAGCACGTCGACGCCGCCCTCCGGGACCGTGCGAAGGCGATCAACTACGGCTTGGCGTACGGCCTGACCTCGTTCGGGTTGAGCCAGCAGCTCGGCATCCCACCGGATGAAGCGCAGGAGATCGTCGATGCCTACATGGAGCGCTTCCCGGACGTCGCCGGGTTCCTGCGGGGCGCGGTCGAGACCGCGCGCAAGACCGGGTTCACCCGCACGCTCTTCGGGCGTCGGCGCTACCTGCCCGACCTGCTGTCGGACAACCGCAACCGCCGGGGCATGGCGGAGCGCATGGCCCTCAACGCCCCGATCCAGGGGACGGCCGCCGACATCATCAAGCTCGCGATGGTCCGGGTCGATCGTGCCCTCGCTGAGACCAGCCTGCGCATCCAGATGCTCCTGCAGGTCCACGACGAGCTGATCTTCGAGGTCGCCGACGACGATCTCGACGAGGCCCGGGAGCTCGTCGTCACCGAGATGTGCGCCGTCGCCGACCTCGACGTGCCGTTGGAGGTTGACACCGCCGCCGGCGTCACCTGGTTCGACGCCCAGAAGCACTGACCTTGGCGACGGCGCATCCGCGTCGCTGGTCACGAACTTGAATCTGAATACCTGGGCACATCAGCGTGTACCCAACCATTCAAGTTCGCGAGCCAGCGACGAGTCGCGGGCGGACCGTGAGGCGGTTTCTGACGCTCCCCGAGGGCCTCGCGTGTTCCTCGAGGTGCCGCCGGCGGGTGAGGTCAGGGCCGACTTCGTCGGGGAAGATCCGGTCTTCGTTGTTCACGGTCAGGACGGTGCCGTGCGCGTGCTCGACGCGGTGAGCCCGCACAGACGGCCAGACTTCCGCAAGGTGCTGGCGTGGTGCTAGGCCAGCGAGCAGTTCGAGGATCTGTGGCACGGGTCCCGGTTCGACCGGAACGGGACGTGGCTGCGCGGCCCCGCTCCGACGGGTCTGGCGAGCTACGTGGTGACGTGGTCAGGGTCAGGTCGCGTGCTGGTGGGAGAGCGGCAACCACCCCGCCTCGACCTTCGGACCAGGCCGAGCCGAGGGTCGAGGGCGAGCCGTGCGATGCGAAGACCGCGCTGTACGGTTCCGGGCATCCGGCAGATCCCGCAGTCCTCGACGGCGTGGTGGTTCACCACGCCTCGCCTGGGATCGGCCTGTGGTACCCGACGCCGGAGCGGATGCTGGGTCAGGTTCAGACGCACCCGAAGCAGATCCACTTTGTCCCCCGATCCGATCGGATATGCGATCAGACCGGGTGATGAAGTTGCGCAGCCGAGGGGGGAGGAACCCTGCCGCTGGTCAGGCGGTGGTCACACAGCGGGTGGGGCCCGCATCACGGTCCCAGTCGAGGCCGCCGGCGCCGACGTCGAGGACCTCGATCGCGTAGCGCCCTGCCGGCCCCGTCATCCGGAACTCGGCGGCGCCCATCACGTTCGTGTTCGCCGTCCCCGTCCCTGACCGCTCCGGTCCGTCGATACGGGCCTGGACGTAGATGTCGGGGCAGCGGCGCCCCTCGGCATCCTTCACGGTCAGGCGGAAGCGCACCCGGAGCTCGCCCTCACCTCGCGACTCGGGCTCGAGCGCCCGCAGATCGGCGACGACCAGCGGCTCGGCGAACAACCCCTTGCGGGGCAGGTCGTCGGGGATCTGGAAGAGCCCGTCGGGCTCGCGGGACGTGTCGGGCACGGGGAGCCTGTCGCGCGCGAGAACGGGCTCGTACGGTACCCTGCACGGCCTGGCAGCGTTGACGCACGCTCGCGTGCGTGCGATGCTCGCCACTCGCGTCGCCTGCCTGCAGCCGGTGTGAGGCAGCGGACGGGCGCAACAGACCCTCCCAGCCCCGCAGCGCTGTCGGCCTGCGCGACGCGGACAACCGACCTGACCGGACCGAACAAGAGACCGACCACCACATGGAACCGACCGACAGCCCGACGCCCGAACAGCCTACGACCGCTCCCGAGGCGTCGACACCCTCGCAGATGGTGGTGCTCAGCGATCCGGGACGTACCCACACCTCGACCGGCGAGGACATCGTCGAGCGAGACGTCAGCGACGAGGACTTCGAGTCGGCGCTCGAGGACACGCTCCGCCCCATGAACGAGGGCGACATCGTCGAGGGCGTCGTCGTCAAGATCGATCCCGACGAGGTGCTCCTCGACATCAGCTACAAGTCCGAGGGCGTCATCCCGCTGCGTGAGCTGTCGATCAAGGCGGACGTCGATCCCAACCAGGTCGTGCAGATCGGGGACGTGGTCGAGGCCCTCATCCTCGAGAAGGAGGACGAGGAAGGTCGGCTCGTCCTGTCGAAGAAGCGTGCCCAGTACGAGCGCGCCTGGGGCACGATCGAGCGCATCTACAACGACGACAAGACCGTCCAGGGCACCGTCATCGAGGTCGTGAAGGGTGGTCTGATCCTCGACATCGGACTGCGTGGCTTCCTGCCCGCCTCGCTCGTCGAGATGCGGCGCGTCCGCGACCTCAACCCCTACGTGGGTGAGGTGCTCGAGTGCAAGATCATCGAGCTGGACAAGAACCGCAACAACGTCGTGTTGTCGCGGCGCAAGTTCCTCGAGGAGACCCAGTCCGAGTTCCGTCAGGAGTTCCTCCAGACGTTGCAGAAGGGCGAGGTCCGCAAGGGCGTTGTCAGCAGCATCGTCAACTTCGGGGCGTTCGTGGACCTCGGTGGTGTCGACGGCCTCGTGCACGTGTCGGAGCTGTCGTGGCACCACATCGACCACCCGTCCGAGGTCGTCGAGGTCGGTGACGACGTCGCCGTCGAGGTCCTCGACGTGGACATGGACCGCGAGCGCGTGTCGCTGTCGCTGAAGTCCACCCAGGAGGATCCGTGGGACAAGTTCGCCCGCGAGAACCAGGTGGGCGACGTGGTCGAGGGCGAGGTCACCAAGCTCGTGCCGTTCGGGGCCTTCGTCAAGGTCGCCGAGGGCATCGAGGGCCTGGTCCACATCTCCGAGCTGGCCGACCGTCACGTGGAGGTCCCCGAGGCTGTCGTCAACGTCGGCGACAAGATCGACATCAAGGTGATCGACATCGACACCGTCCGCCGCCGCATCAGCCTGTCGCTGAAGCAGGTGGCCGGTGGCGACGGTCCGGTCATCGTCGACGAGCACGACGAGGACGCCGAGCCGACGGTGGCGCACGCGTACACGTCCGGTGGCGAGGAGGACGAGACCCCGCAGAGCACGATGGCCGGAGCGCTCGCTCAGGCTGGTCTCGTCAAGGAGCCCCAGCTCAGCCCCGAGGAGATGGCTCTGCAGGAGGCGCAGCTCCCGCAGGAGCGGCTCGGCACGCCCGAGGCCGACGAACCGCAGGCTCCGGTCGGGGACGCGGCGCCGCCCGCGGACGCGGACATCCCGACCGAGGCCGCACCGCTGGATGACGAGACGCCCGCCAGCGAGTCCGCACCGACCCCCGACGAGGCTCGCGGCGACGACGCAACCCCGGCCGAGGGCGACGACACCACCGCCTGATCGGCGCGTGTACCTCGTCGGACTCACCGGAGGCATCGGCAGCGGCAAGTCGACCGTCGCCGCGGGGTTCTCGGCTCGCGGGGCGGTGGTCGTGGACGCCGACCGCATCGCGCGCGAGATCGTCGAGCCCGGTGAGCTGGCGCTCACCGAGCTGGTCGAGCGCTTCGGCGATGACATCCTGCGCCCCGACGGCACGCTCGACCGCCCCGCCCTCGCGGCCATCGCGTTCGCGGACGACGACGCCCGTGCCGCTCTGAACGCGATCACGCACCCGCGCATCAGCCAGCGTCTCGCCGACCGGATGGCCGAACTCGCGGCGGCTGATGACACCGGCGACCCCACGATCGTCGTGCTCGACATCCCCCTCCTCGTCGAGTCCAGGCTGTACGAGCAGCACGACGCCCTCGTCGTGGTGACGGCACCACCCGAGATCCGGCTGGAACGCCTCGTCTCCCAGCGCGGCATGGACGAGTCGGACGTCCGGGCACGGATGGCGACGCAGCTCACCGACGAGGACCGGCGCATCAACGCCACACACATCATCGACAACAGCGGTGACCGGGCGGCGCTCGAGCGTCGCATCGACGAGGTCTGGTCGCAGTTGACCGCCGCGGCCGAGGCCGCTCACCAGGAGCGGGCGAGCTCGTGACCGTCCACACCGTGATCTTCGATGCCGGACTCACGCTCCTGACGATCGCCCCCTCGTGGTGGGAGGTGTTCGTGCGCGGCTGCGAGCGCGCCGGGATCGACGTGCCCGACCTCGACGGCGACGTGTCGCGCGTGTCACACCTGTTCGGAGAGCACCACGAGGAGTGGCGGGCCCGGGGTCAGACCTCGCCCCACATCGGTGACGATGCCTCCGAGCAGGCGTTCTGGCGTGCTCTGTACGCCCGGTTCCTCCAGGCACTCCAGATCGAGGGTGACCACGAGCACGCCACGGCCGAGATCTTCGAAGCGTTCCGGGAACCGGGCGTCTTCGTCCCGTTCCCCGAGGTCGACGACGTCCTCGCGGACCTGACACGGCGGGGCGTGCGGATCGCGATCGTGTCGAACTGGGGTACGTGGCTTCGGGAGGTCCTGCAGCACGCCGACCTGCTCCACCGGTTCGAGGCGATCGTCGTGTCCGGCGAGGAGGGCATCGAGAAGCCGGACCCCACGATCTTCGTCCGTGCGCTCGACCGCCTCGGCCTCGATCCGACACCTCAGGTCGCCTACGTCGGCGACGACCTGCGAGCCGATGTCGAGGGCAGTGCGGCGGCGGGGCTGCTGCCCGTGCTCGTCGACCGGCGCGGGCGGCATCCCGACCACACCGGACACCGGGTGACCGACCTGCGTGAGCTCGTGGACGTGCTGCCCCTCCCAGGGCCGATCAGGGCGTGAACCACCCTCCGGCCCCCGATCGGCGGCTTCGTCTGCTCGCCGCGTTCGTCTGCATCGTGCTGCTCATCGGCGCGGTGGTGGCCGTGAGCCGTGGCCGCAGCGACGACGTCCGTGCGCCGGCGACCTCGGCGCCGACCGCTCCTGACGGGACGAACCCACCGACGCCCGATGCACCGGCGGCACCCACCGATCCACGCCCCGGGACGAGCGCCCCGCCGACCGCTGACCTGGACGCGCTCGTCGATCCCGACGCGGCGGAGGCGCTCGGCGCGGAGGCACTGCTGGCGCTCGGTGTCGCTGCGGCGCGAGGGCCCTGGGCCGAGACCGGGCACCCAGCGTGGCCTGTCGAGGAGCGGCCGGTGTACGTTGCGACGGTCGATCTCGACGAGGACCGCGACCACGTCACGGCCGACGTCGTCATCGCTGCGCGGTCGGATGCCGATCTCGACGCGATCGTCCTGCGTCTGCTGCCGGCTGCAGAGGCGCTGGCCGACGCCGGAACCAACCTCGCCGTCACGGTGCGCGGTGGTGGCGGCGGTGCCCCGCACGAGATCGACGCCGCTGGTGCGCGGCTGGTCGTCGACCTCGAGCCGACGGTCGTGCAGGGCGAGGCGTACCTGCTGCGCATCCAGACGAGCTACGACGTACCCCCCAGGGTCGCCATCGAGGGCGACGGCGGTGCCGCCGGGTTCGGCCTGCTGGCCCACAACGAGGCGGTCACCTTCCTCGGCCACTGGCTCCCAGTGCTGACGCTGCCGACCGACGCGGGCCCCATGATCCCGTGGGGCGATGTCGGGGCGTTCCCCGCGGCGGTGTGGTCCGTGACCATCACCCACTCGGGGACTCTCCTCACGGGCGGCGTCGACGGACCCTGCCCCGACCCCGCCCCGACGTGCACCTGGGCCCGCGGCATCGCACTGCGTGACGTGTCCGCCGTCGCCTACGACGCGGGTGCGATCGCGACCGACTCCCTCCAGGGCGATCTGCTGGTCCGCACGGTCGTTCCCGCGGTGGCCCCGCTCGACGAAGCCGCGCCGCGAGCGCACGAGGAGGCCGTCTCTGCGGTCGAGAGCTTCACGCAACGGTTCGGCCCGCTGGCCTGGTCGGAGTTCGACGTGGCGGTCGCCCCGATGGGCACCGGTGCCGCCGGGATGGAGTTCCCCGGCCTGATCGTCATCGACGACTCCGACTTCACCCAGCTCGGAGGAGAGTTCGGCAGCTTCGTCCTGGGACACGAGGTCGCCCACCAGTGGTTCCACGCCCTCGTTGGGAACGGCTCGCTGTCGAGCCCGGTCGTGGACGAGGCGGCGGCGCAGTACCTGACGTACCTGTGGTACCGCGACCACTTCGGACCGGCCGCAGCCGATCAGCTCGTGTCGACCTACCTGCGTGGTCGGTACGACCGCTACCACGTGCAAGGTGGGACCGACGCCCCGCCGGCACAGCCACTGGACGCGTTCACGTCAGCCGCGTCGTACGGCGCGATGGTCTACGCGAGGGCGCCCCTCGCGTGGTTGCGCGCGGAGGACCGGCTCGGGGCCGACCGCGTCGAGACGTTCCTGGACGAGGTCATCGAGCGGTGGGGGCTGGGCTTCGTCAGCGACGACGAACTCATCGACGCCGCGACCGTCTTCGATGCCGACCTCGGGGCCATCCTGACCCGTTACTGGCTCGAGGCGGCACCCATCGAGGAGTGAGGGGGCGTGTCACAGGCCGTGGGTACCCTCGCGCGCATGTCCGAGTTCCACGTCGTGAGCGACTTCGAACCGTCCGGTGACCAGCCGACGGCGATCGACGCCATCGTCGAGGCGTTCCAGGGGGGCGAGAAGGCGGTCACGCTCCTGGGGGCCACGGGGACGGGCAAGACCTACACGGCGGCGAAGGTCCTCGAGCGCATCCAGCGCCCCGCCCTCGTCATCGCCCCGAACAAGACCCTCGGAGCGCAGCTCGCCAACGAGTTCCGCGAGTTCTTCCCGGACAGCGCGGTGGAGTACTTCGTCTCCTACTACGACTACTACCAGCCGGAGGCGTACATCCCGCAGTCCGATACCTACATCGAGAAGGACGCGACGATCAACGACGAGATCGACCGTCTCCGGCACCGCGCCACCATGGCGCTGCTGTCCCGACGGGATGTGGTCGTGGTGGCCTCGGTCTCCTGCATCTACGGCCTCGGGTCGCCGTCGGAGTACGAGGATCACATCGTCTGGTTCAAGACCGGCGGGCAGATGGATCTCGACCCGACGCTCCGTAAGCTCGTCGACCTGCAGTACAGCCGCAACGACCTCAACCTCGTGCGGGGAACCTTCCGGGTCCGAGGTGACGTGCTCGAGATCTTCCCGGCCGACGCCGACCAGGCCATCCGGGTGGAGTTCTTCGGCGACGAGGTCGACCGCATCGTCCGCGTCGACACCGTGACGGGTGAGGTCTCCGCGCCGATCGGCGACTACGCCGTCTTCCCGGCGTCGCACTACGTCTCGTCGCGCGAGTCGATCGACCGCGCGGTGCAGACGATCCAGCAGGAGCTGGACGAGCGCCTGGCCGAGCTGCAGCAGGAGGGCAAGCTGCTCGAGGCACAACGGCTCCGCATGCGCACGAACTACGACCTCGAGATGATCCGCGAGGTCGGCTTCTGCAACGGCATCGAGAACTACTCCAGACACTTCGACGGCCGTACGGAGGGCGAGCCTCCGTTCACCTTGCTGGACTACTTCCCCAAGGACTTCGTGCTCCTCGTCGACGAGTCGCACGTGACGGTGCCACAGATCGGAGCCATGTACGAGGGCGACCGCTCCCGGAAGGAGACGCTCGTCGAGCACGGGTTCCGCCTGCCGTCGGCCAAGGACAACCGGCCGCTGCGGTTCGATGAGTTCCTCGAGCGCATCGGCCAGCGGCTGTTCATCTCGGCGACCCCGGGGCCGTACGAACGGCGCGAGTCGGACACCATCGCCGAGCAGATCATCCGCCCGACCGGGCTCGTCGACCCCGAGGTGATCGTGCGTGCGACCAAGGGCCAGATCGATGACCTCATGGCCGACATCAGCGCCCGGGTCGAGGCCAACGAACGTGTCCTCGTCACCACCCTCACCAAGAAGATGTCGGAGGACCTGACCGACTACCTCGTCGAGAACGGCGTCCGGGTCCGCTACCTGCACTCCGACATCGACACGGTCGAGCGCGTCGACATCCTGCGCGGGCTGCGCCTGGGTGAGTTCGACGTGTTGGTCGGCATCAACCTGCTGCGCGAAGGTCTCGATCTGCCTGAGGTCTCCCTGGTCGCGATCCTCGATGCCGACAAGCAGGGCTTCCTGCGCTCCGAGACCTCGCTGATCCAGACGATCGGGCGCGCGGCGCGGAACGTGAACGGTCAGGTCGTGATGTACGCGGACGAGGTGACCGATCAGATGCGGTCGGCCATCGACGAGACCAACCGGCGACGCGAGAAGCAGGTCGCGCACAACACCGAGCACGGCATCGACCCCCAGACCATCCGCAAGAAGGTGGGTGACATCATCCGTGCGGTGCGTGCCGAGGAAGCGGGAGAGGCCTACGCCCCGCTGGAGTACGCCGGCGGCCAGCGGACGGCGGAGGTCGACGTCAGCGACCTACCACGCGAGGATCTCGGCGCCCTGATCCGCAGCCTCACCGACGAGATGCACGAGGCGGCGGGCGAGCTGCGGTTCGAGTACGCGGCGCGGCTGCGGGATGAGATCGCCGACCTCAAGCGTGAGCTGGCCGCCATGGAAGCCGCCAACGTCTGATCCTGGCGGAGTCGCATCCGGCGTCGCCGATCTCAATCGGGGAGCACGGTGGCGGCGAGTGAGATGCCACAGGCCTCGCAGTACACGAACACGACCTGACGGGTGCCGCCCTCGTCGGAGGGGAGTTCCCGGGTCTCGGTCCGCGCCCGTTCCGACAGCAGCGAGCGGCACCGGGGACAGTGCGGTTCGACGTGGTGCTCGGGCGCTGGGTCCGGGCCGTGGTCAGCGGTGTCGGTCGCGCGCTCGCGTTCGAGCGCCGCGACGACGTGGTCGCGGTCCACGTGGAGGGCCGCGAGGACCTTTCCAACCTCGTCCGTGCGGAGGATGGACTCGAGCAGTTCACCCGTGCCGAGGCCCTCACCACCTGCCGAGCCGGCAGTGGCGACGGCGCCGTCGAGGGCACGCTTGAGGGACGGTGCGAAGGGGACGATGTCGCCGCTGCGGCGGTCGCTCCCGCCCGACACCGCATCCACGGCCTTGCGCGCCGCGTCGAGGTCGATGCCGGCGAGCCGCAGCGCGGCCGGGGCCGACCCGCCGGGCACCCGACGCAGACCGAGGAGCAGGTGTTCGGCACCCACGTGAGGGTGTCCGAGCTCGCGTGCTTCGTCCTGCGCGAGCGCGACCGCTTGACGAGCCCAGTGTGAGAACTGTTGGAACACGGCGCCGACCTCCCGAGAGCGTCACAGCCTACGCGGCTCGCGTGAGGTGCGGCCCTATCCGCGCCATCCCGATCGCCACGAGTACAGCCGCCACCCCGAAGAGGACGCCGATCTCGGGCAGGATGCCGGCCAGCCCCGCGCCCCGCTCGAACAGGTCCGCGAACGCATCCATAGCCCACGCGTGCGGGGTCAGGTGGCCGACCGTCCGCATCGGTGCCGGGACGATCTCGAGCGGCCACATGCAGCCGCCGAGCATGCCCAGCGCGATGCCGATCGGTGGTCCTACGGCGCTGGCCTGGTCCTCGGTGCGGAGGATGGTCGCCGCCACCAGGCCCACGCCGGTGCCCGCGAGCGTCAGCGCGAGTACGAGCACGAACGCCGCCACCGGGTCGCCCCAGCGCACCCCGAACACCAGGCCTCCGGCCACCACGATGACGACGGCCTGGAACACCGCGATGGCGAACCGACCGGCGGCGAAGCCGAGCAGGACGTGGCTGGGGCGGACCGGTGCTGCCAGGGCGCGTCGGGCGATGCCGAGTCTGCGGGCTCGGATGATGCCGCCCGACGCCACGAGCGAGGTGATGAACACGAACAGCACGAGGTTGCCAGCCGCGATGTGGTTGGTCTGGAGCCCGGTTCCGCCGTCGCCCTCCGCAGCACCGACCGTGGTGGTGGTGACGGATGCACCGGCACGGACGGCGTCGGTAGCCAGTCGTGCCGCCACGTCGCTGCGTTCCGCGTCGGCGACCTCAGCGACCACGACGACCACGGCGGCACGGCGCGCGAGGTCGTCGACGGTGCTGCGCAGGACGGTCGCGACCCCGGCCGAACCGGTCCGCGTCGGATCGGTGACCAGCTCCACCGTGACCGCACCCTCGCCCCCCACGGCGGCGCCCAAGCCAACCGGTACGACCAGGCCCGCGATGACCTCGGTGCCGCGGACGGCCTCCCGCAGTGCCCGCTCCGAGTCGTAGGGCACCACCTCGACGACGTCGGGTAGCGATGCCACCAGATCCGCGGCCACGGAGGTGTGGTCGAGGTCCGCGATACCGACCCGGGGTTGGAAGTCCTCTCCCTCGAACGCCAGGCCGATGACGTAGATGATCATCAGTGGGAGGAGCACGGTGAAGAACAGCGCGGTGCGATCATGACTGAGTCGACGCAGATCCGTCTGCGCGACCGTGAGCACGGTCCGGGTGAGTCGGGGTGGATGTGCCTGGGTCACGTCGAGACCAGCCTGCGTGCTCGCAACGCCCCGAGCGCCCCGACGACCGTGGCGATCCCGAGGAGGACGGCGAGCTCAGGGACGACGGCCTCCAGCGCCTGCCCACTCGACAGGTCGACGTAGCCCTGGAGCGCCCAGCCGTTCGGTGTGAGCTTCGCCACGGCGCGCAGCGCCGCCGGGGCGCTCGTGAGATCGATGAAGTTGCCTCCGACGAGGGCGAACACGATGGCGACACCCGAGGCGTAGCCGTCGGCCTGCTCGCGGGTCCGTGCGCTGACGGTCACCAGGGCCACGACCGCGGTCACGGCCAGGACCGTTGCCACGCTGAGGAGGGCGACGCCGGATGGGTCGCCGTAGTGCGCATCGAGCAGGACGCTCGTGAGCACGATGACGACCGCCATGCTCGAGATCCCGAGGGCGAGGCTGCCGAGGGCCTTGCCACCGAGGATCGTGGTTCGTGCGATGGGGGCGGCGAGCAGGCGCTGCAGTGCGTGGGTCTCGCGCTCGTCGAGGAGGCTGCGCGGACCGAACTGGACCGTGAAGTAGAGGAACAGGATCACCATCGCCGCCCCGAAGTAGGCAGCCGTGGCGCCCGAGAGCGAGGCCTCGGTCCCGTCGTCGATGGAGATCTGGGAGGGCTGTGCCACCGCCCGCGCAGCCGCTGTGCGGGCCGTCTCGGGGTCGGCCCCGAGAGCGAGGGCGGTGGCCGCGGCCAGCTGCCCCGTCGTGACCCGGTCGGCCAACCCGTTCGCGACCGCCGTCGCGACGGCGGACGTCACCGGGGCGTCGGCGTGTCGCAGCACCTCGACATCGACGGCAGCTCCCGACGTTGCTCCGGCGGAGAAGCCAGCCGGGATGACGACGCCACCCAGAGCCCGCTCCTCCTCGATGGCACGGACCGCCTCGTCCCGGCTGCCGACCCGTTCCACCGTCACGCCGTCGAGGCCGAGCAAGCCGGCGACGAAGGTCGAGGCGATGGCGCCGTCGTCCTCGGTCGCCACGACCAGTTCGATCTCGAGATCGTCGGTCCCGCCCAGCGCCAGGCTCAGGATCGCCGCGAGCGTGGCCGGGGCGATCACGGCGAGGATCAGAGCGGTGCGGTCGCGGAGCCGTTGGAGGAGGTCCTTGCGAGCGATCAGGACGATGGCGCGCACGTCAATCCCGGAGGGCGCGGCCGGTCAGGTGCAGGAAGACCGCCTCGAGGTTGGGTTCGTGGACTTCCACCGCTGTCACGGTCGCACGTCGGCTGGCCGCGGCGATGAGTTCGGGGAGTACCCCTCGTGCGTCGGCGACGAGCACATCGAGGCTGTGACCCTCGACCGAGACCTCGGACACGGCAGCGACGGTGCGGACGTCCTCGGTGGCGAGGGCCACGTCCCCTTCGATCCCGACGACGACGCGGTCACGTTCCCCCATGCGGCCGACCAGTTCTCGGCGCGTGCCCTCGGCGATGACGCGTCCGTGGTCGAGGATGGCGAGGCGGTCGCAGAGCCGCTCGGCTTCCTCCATGTAGTGGGTCGTGTAGAGCACCGACAGCCCGTCCCGCCCCAGGGTCTCGACCGCTTCGAGGATGGCGTTGCGGCTCTGGGGATCGACACCCACCGTCGGCTCATCGAGGACGAGAAGGCGGGGATCGTGCAGCATCCCCGCGGCGATGTTGAGGCGGCGCTGCATGCCGCCGCTGTAGGTCTCGACGCGGTCACCGCCGCGGTCCTGCAGCCCCACCACCTCGAGGACCGTGTCGATGCGGTCGTCGAGGGTGCGCCCGGTCAGCCCGTACAGTCGCCCGAAGAAGCTCAGGTTCTCGCGGGCACTGAGATCGGGGTAGAGCGCGATCTCCTGTGGGACGACGCCGATGTGCGCGCGTGCGGCACGATCGAGGGATCGGCCCGCGACCAGCACCTCACCGGCGTCGGGTTCGAGGATGCCCACGGCCATGGAGATGGTCGTGGTCTTGCCGGCGCCGTTCGGCCCCAGCAGCCCGAAGGTCTCGCCCCGGGCGACACGGAACGACACACCATCCACGGCGAGGCGGTCGCCGTACGAGCGGGAGAGGTCGCGGCACTCGAGGGCCGCCGGGTCCGTGACCGCTCCACTCCGGGTCGTCACCACTTGCGCTCGTACCAGGCTCCCAGCTGCGGTCGTTGTGCACCGAGCGTGGTGTCGTCGCCGTGGCCCGGGTACATCCACGTCTCGTCAGGTAGGCGGTCGAAGACCTCGCGGATCACGCTGCGGTAGAGCTGCTCGAAGTGGTCGGGGGAGGTGGTCCGCCCCAACCCTCCGGGGAAGAGCGCGTCCCCCGTGAACAGGTGGGGACGCTCGTCGCCTTCGACCAGGAACATGACGCCTCCGTCCGTGTGCCCCGGGGTGTGCAGCACCTCGAGCGCGAGCGAACCGACCGGTATCCGGTCCTCGTGGCGCAGGAGGTGGTCGGGCTCGGCGGGGTAGCGGTCCCGGTCGTCGGCGTGGGCGTGGACCGGCAGGTCGTCCTCGTCCTGCAACGTCGGCCACGCCCCGACGTGGTCGGCGTGCCCGTGGGTGATGAGCACCCCCAGCACGTCGACATCTGCCGCCGCCGCGCGGATCCGCGCGGGATCGGTGGGCGCGTCGACCACGAAGGCGTCGCCCGCCGCCGTGTCGGCGACGATGTAGACGTTGTTGTCCATGGCGCCGACGGACAGCTTGCGGATCAGCAGGGGTCCGTCACGTCGCTCGATCCAGGCACCTCCCGGTTCGACGTGCCCCTCGTAACGGTCCACGCTGCCTCCTCGACGTCTCGAGACGGTAGTCGTGCGCGGCGAGCGTGTACGGTTCGAACGGATGTTCGGTTCCAGAGGGAGACCACGCTAACCTCGGTACCATCGCCCGACCTCCCCGGGCCCGCCACCGTCCGACCCGTCCACGACCATCCACGATGATCCGAACCGCCACCTGAACCGCCACCGGCAACGGCTCACCACTGAAAGTCCGAACGAGTGTCCAGCGACCGCATCATCGTCCGGGGCGCCCGCGAGCACAACCTCAAGAACATCGATCTCGAGCTGCCGCGCGAGGCCCTCGTCGTCTTCACCGGCCTGTCCGGATCCGGTAAGTCGAGCCTCGCCTTCGACACCATCTACGCCGAGGGGCAGCGCCGCTACGTCGAGTCGCTGTCCGCCTACGCACGCCAGTTCCTCGGTCAGATGGACAAACCCGACGTGGACTTCATCGAAGGCCTGTCGCCGGCCATCTCGATCGACCAGAAGTCGACGTCGCGCAACCCGCGGTCCACGGTCGGCACCATCACCGAGATCTACGACTACCTGCGCCTCCTGTTCGCCCGGGTGGGCACACCGCACTGTCCCAACTGCGGCCGCGAGATCGCGTCGCAGACGGCGGAGCAGATCGTCGATCAGGTCCACGAGCTCCCGGCCGGGACGAGGTTCCAGGTGCTCGCGCCGGTGGTCCGCGGCAGGAAGGGTGAGTACGCCGCGCTGTTCCAGCAGCTGTCCAAGGACGGGTACGCCCGCGTCCGCGTCGACGGCGACGTCCACGCGCTCGACGACGTCCCCAAGCTCGCCAAGAACCGCAAGCACTCGATCGAGGTCGTCGTCGACCGCCTCGTGCAGAAGCAGGACATCCGCCGACGGCTGACCGATTCGATCGAGACCGCGCTGCAACTCGCTGAGGGCGTCGCGCAGATCGAGGTGGTCGCTGGTCCCGATGACGACTTCGAGCCCGAGCTACTGACCTTCTCCGAGCACCTCGCCTGCCCACACTGCGGTCTGAGCTTCGACCAGCTCGCGCCGCGCAACTTCTCGTTCAACTCGCCCTACGGGGCCTGCGAGGAGTGTTCCGGTCTGGGGGTGCAGCTCCAGGTCGACCCCGAACTCATCATCGGGGACGAGGACCTCACCGTGGCCGAGGGTGTCGTCCTGCCGTGGGCAAGCGGCCACCAATCGAACTACTACGAGCAGCTGCTCCGTGCGGTCATCCGTGACCAGGGCGGGGATCCCGATGCGTCCTGGGGCGAGCTGCCGGGATCCGTGAGGGACGCGATCCTCGACGGTCTCGACCACAAGGTCCACGTCCAGTACACGAACCGCTACGGCCGCCGACGCGCTTACCGCGCCAACTTCGAGGGTGTGCTCAGCAGCCTCCTGCGTCGCTACGAGGAGACCGACTCGGACTGGGTGAAGTCCCAGATCGAGCAGTACATGCGCGAGATCCCCTGCCCCGCCTGCCGTGGCCAACGGCTCAAGTCACTGCCGCTCGCCGTCACCGTCGGACAGCTCAACATCGCCGAGCTCACCGCGATGTCGGTCGGCGAAGCGCAGGGCTGGATCAGCCAACTCGAGCTCACCGACCGGCAGGAGCTCATCGCGGCGCGGGTCCTCAAGGAGATCCGGGCGCGTCTGACCTTCCTGCTCGACGTGGGCCTGGAGTACCTCACGCTCGACCGTCCCGCCGGATCGCTGTCAGGGGGCGAGGCCCAGCGCATCCGGCTCGCGACCCAGATCGGCGCCGGACTCGTCGGAGTGCTCTACGTCCTCGACGAACCGTCGATCGGCCTGCACCAGCGCGACAACGCGCGGCTCATCGAGACGTTGCTGCGGCTACGCGACCTCGGGAACACGCTGATCGTGGTTGAGCACGACGAGGCCACCATCGAGGCGGCCGACCACATCGTCGACATCGGTCCTGGCGCCGGGGAGCACGGAGGCGAGATCGTGCACTCCGGGACGCTCGCCCAGCTCAAGCGTGAGAAGCGCTCGATCACCGGCCAGTACCTCGTCGGCAAGCGCTGGATCGAGGTCCCCGAGCAGCGCCGCGCGATCGATCCCGACCGGGTGCTCCGGGTTATCGGTGCCACCGAGCACAACCTCCACGAGATCGATGTCGAGTTCCCGCTGGGCACCTTCACGTGCCTCACCGGGGTGTCCGGCTCGGGCAAGTCCACCCTCCTGAACGAGGTACTGGCGCGCGTGCTGATGCGCCACGTCTACAGCTCCCGCGAGGCCCCCGGACGACACAAGCGCGTCGAGGGGCTCGACCTGGTGGACAAGGTCGTGGTCGTCGACCAGTCCCCGATCGGACGCACCCCCCGCTCGAACCCCGCCACCTACACCGGCGTCTTCGACCACATCCGTAAGTTGTTCGCGAAGACCCCCGAAGCCAAGGTGCGTGGCTACCAGCCGGGACGTTTCAGCTTCAACGTCAAGGGGGGTCGGTGCGAGGCATGCAAGGGCGACGGGACGATCAAGATCGAGATGCACTTCCTCCCCGACGTGTACGTGCCGTGCGAGGTGTGCAAGGGTCGCCGCTACAACCGCGAGACGCTCGAGGTGCACTACAAGGGTCGGACCATCAGCGAGGTGCTGGACATGACGGTCAGCACCGCGCGGACCTTCTTCAGCAACATCCCGGCCATCGAGGCTCACATGGCGACGCTCGAGGACGTCGGTCTGGGCTACATCCGGCTCGGCCAGCCGGCGACCACTCTGTCAGGTGGTGAGGCCCAGCGGGTCAAGCTCGCCAGCGAGCTCAAGAAACGCGCGACCGGGCAGACCGTCTACATCCTCGACGAGCCAACGACCGGGCTGCACTTCGAGGACATCAAGCGGCTGCTCGATGTCCTCCACCGGCTCGTCGAGAAGGGCAACACGGTCATCCTCATCGAGCACAACCTCGACGTGATCAAGACCGCCGACTACGTGATCGACCTCGGACCCGAGGGCGGTGATGGCGGTGGCACGGTCGTCGCGCTCGGCACGCCGGAGGACATCATCGAGGTGCCCGCGTCCTACACCGGCAAGTTCCTGCGCGAAGTGCTCAAGTAGCGCAGCGGTAGCACAGAAGGACGTGCTCAAGTAGCGAAGCGGTAGCACAACCCGAACGTGCTCAAGTAGCGCAGCGGTAGCACAGAACGAGGTGCTCAGGTAGCGCACCGATCCAGGCCGAGCCACGCGCTACCGTCCCAGCGATGACCCAGGGCACCTCGTCCGCACCTGCTCCCGCGCCCCCACGCTCCGTCGTCGGTGGCCTGATCCGGGCTGCACGACCCCAGCAGTGGCCCAAGAACGTCCTCGTGTTCGCCGCCCCGGGCGCCGCCGGCGCCCTGTTCGAGGCCGACGTGCTCGGTCCGACGCTGCTCGCCCTGGTCGCCTTCGTGCTGGCATCGGCGGGCACCTACCTGGTCAACGACGTCGCGGATCGAGAGGAGGATGCGCGACACCCCGTCAAGCGTTCCCGACCGGTGGCGGCGGGACTCGTGCCGTACCGCCTGGCGGCCGGGGTCGGCATCGTGCTCCTCGCCGTCGCGGTGGCCCTCCCGTTCACGATCGGGGCGCCCGCCCTCGCAGCCGTCATCGGGACGTACGTGGCGATCACCGCCGCGTACAGCGCGTGGTTGAAGCACGTCGCCCTGATCGATCTCGTGGCGGTCGCCGCGGGCTTCGTGCTGCGCGCGGTCGCCGGAGCGGCTGCGACCGATCTCGCGCTCAGCAAGTGGTTCCTGATCGTGGCGTCCTTCGGGTCGCTCTACGTCGTCGCGAACAAGCGGTTCGCGGAGCTGCGAGCGGGCCTCGACCGCACCCGACCGGCGCTGGCGGCGTACACCCCCGAGTTGCTCCGAGAGATCCGCTTCACCTCGGCCGCGGTGACGATCGCGGCGTACGTGCTGTGGGCGTTCGAGAACGCCGAGATGCTGGGCGCATCGGCCTTGTTCGAGCTCTCGATCGTGCCGTTCGTGCTCGCGCTGTACCGCTACGCGCTCGCGGTGGACCAGGGCGCCGGTGAGGCTCCGGAGCAGATCTTCCGGCGCGATCGACCGATCCAGATCCTCGCGTTGGTGTGGGCGGTGCTCTTCGCGGTGGCGGTGACGCGTGTCCGGTGAGCGCCGCGATCCGCTGCCCACTCGGCGCGCCGTGCTGACCGGGTGGGGCCGTACCGCGCCGTCGGCGGCGGATGTGTTCGCGCCCACGGTGCCCGAGGACGTCGGTCGAGCGATCGGAGCGGCGGGGGAGCGGGGCGTGCTGGCGCGGGGCCTGGCGCGCAGCTACGGCGACGCGGCCCAGAACGCCGGCGGGCTCGTCCTCGACATGACCCACCTCGCCGCGGTGCGTGCCTTCGATCCCAGAACCGGGCTGCTGACGGTCGACGCCGGTGCGTCGCTGGACGCCTTGATGCGCGCGTTCGTCCCACGCGGCTGGTTCGTCCCCGTGACCCCAGGGACGCGCCACGTCACGGTGGGTGGAGCGATCGCCGCCGACATCCACGGCAAGAACCACCACGTCGACGGCACCTTCAGCCAGCACGTGACCGAGCTGGTCCTGGCAAGCCCATCCGGGGTCCACCGCGCGACCCCCGAAGACGAGCTGTTCTGGGCGACGGCAGGAGGGATGGGTCTCACCGGGATCGTCACCGAGGCCACCGTGCGTCTGCTGCGGATCGAGACGAGCCGGGTCGTGGTGGACACCGAGCGGGCGTCCGACCTCGACGATCTCATGGCCCGCATGGTCTCCGGCGACGAACGCTACCGCTACTCCGTCGCGTGGATCGACCTGCTCGCCGCCGGGGCAGCGCTCGGCCGTTCGGTGCTCACCCGTGGCGACCATGTGTCGGTGGACGCCCTGCCCACCCTGCAGCGCGACGAGCCGCTGGCGTTCGATCCACAGGAGCTCATCAGCGCCCCGCCATGGATGCCACCCAAGCTCCTGAACCGGCTCACGATCCGCGCGTTCAACGGGGCGTGGTACCGCAAGGCGCCGAGGGAGCGTCGGGGCGAGATCCAGACCATCCCCGCCTTCTTCCATCCTCTCGATGCCGTCGCAGGTTGGAACCGGATGTACGGATCGCGCGGCTTCCTCCAGTACCAGTTCGTCGTGCCCGACGCGGCGGCCGAGGATCTTCGTGCGATCGTCGAGGAGCTCTCACGGGCGCAGGTAGCCTCGTTCCTCGCCGTCCTGAAACGGTTCGGTGCGGCGAACCCCGGGCCGCTGTCGTTCCCTGCTCCCGGCTGGACCTTGGCCCTCGACCTCCCGGTCGGTGATCGCCGCCTCGCGCCGATGCTTGAGCGGTTCGACGACCGCGTGGCTGACGTCGGCGGCCGCGTCTACCTCGCCAAGGACTCCAGGCTCCGCCCCGAGCATCTACCGATCATGTACCCACGACTCGATGAGTGGCGCAAGGTGCGCGACAGCGTGGATCCCGATCGTCTCCTGAACTCCGATCTGGCCCGCCGCCTCCGCCTCCTCGAGTCGTGACCGACCCCAACGGAGTGACCCATGCGTGATGCTCTCGGTTCGATCCGCAGCGTCCTCGTTCTCGGAGGAACGTCCGAGATCGGCCTCGCGACCGCCGAGGCGCTGGTGCGGCAGCGCGGCGCGACGAGGGTCGTGCTGGCAGGGCGCGACCGTCCCAGGATGCAGGCCCGTGCCGCTGCTCTCGAGCGGGCAGGAGCGCAGGTCGACCTCGCGGACTTCGACGCCGAGGCGGTGGACGCCCACGAGGGGGTCGTGGAGCAGATCTGGCAGGAGCACGGCGACATCGACGTCACGATCGTGGCGTTCGGTGTCCTCGGTGACCAGGCCGTTGCCGAGAAGGACCCGCGTACCGCAGTCCACATCGCGATGGTGAACTACGTCGGGGCGATGTCGGTGGGCCTCCACGTGGCGAACCGGATCGAACGGCAGGGGCACGGCACGATCGTCGTCCTGTCATCCGTCGCCGGTGAGCGTGCTCGCCGTGCCAACTACGTGTACGGCTCGTCCAAAGCCGGCCTCGATGCCTTCGGCCAAGGCCTCGGCGATCGCCTCGCCAAGGCCGCCGGTCACGTGCTCGTCGTCCGTCCCGGTTTCGTGCACACGCGCATGACCACGGGCATGGATCCCGCCCCGTTCTCGACGACACCGGAGGCGGTCGCGACCGACATCGTGCGTGCCCTCGACAGACGCGCGCACACGGTGCACTCGCCCAACGTCCTCCGCTGGGTCATGACCGTCCTCCGTCACCTACCCCGCGCGCTGTTCCGGCTGCTCCCGCGTTAGTGCCCAGACGACGGCGAGCAAGAAGGCCCCGCGGGCGATCCATAGCCACGCCTGCGGCCAGGCACGGAGCATCCCGAGGCTGATCCAGTCGGGGTGGTTGACGGCGTACGTCTGCGCGAAGCGATGGGCGGCCGGATCTTCGGTCCGACAGTAGATGCGGGCCACCGGATCGCCGTCGCGATCGGCGAAGGCCACGTGCGGATCGCGGTCCTGCTCGTTCCATCCCGCGGCCGCCGTGGGAGGCGGTTGCACCTCGAACTCCTCGGTGGACGGTCGGAGGAGGCGGTAGACGCCGACGGGCGGGCCCGCCTGGTGGTCGGGGCGCCCCGACAGCGACAGTGGCTGTTCGCGTCCACCGGTACGCGCGACGACGGCGGCTGGCGGCTCCGATGCGAAGGTCAGGCCCACCGCCTCGGCCTCGCACGGCGGCCGGAAACGGAGGGTCGCCCCCTGCTGCCAGGCGTCGTTGTGCCACTGGTCGACGACTGGGGTCAGGCCCTCGAACGTGCCGCTCGCGTAGACGATGTCGATGTAGGTGCGTACGTGCATCGGCTCGAAGCTGAGCGCGAGCGCGGCGATCCCCGCGAGGGCGACCGTGCCGACGCGTCGCTCGAACGCCACGACGGCGCCGCCGGCCAACAGTACGACGAGCGGCACCAGGGACGTGTACATCATCCGGCCCATGGTGATCTGGGCGCCTCCGAGGGTCGCGTACACGATGACGAGGAACGTGACGAGCGTGATCGGTGCCGTCGCCAGCAGCCACCCGATCGCGGCGAACTCTCCGGTGCTGCGCCGCCGTCGCGCCCTCAGCAGACCTACGACCGAGGCTCCGACCACGGATGCAGACCACACGGCGGTCTGGGCGTCGAGCAGCATGAAGTCGAGGAGCGAGGTCTTGGGCACGACCTGGCCGTTCCAGTACGAGGCGACGGCCAGCTCGACGTGCTGCCAGATCCCCCCTGGACTGAGAGGGAGGGCGGGTTGGAGGGGTCCCGTGATCGTCGACAGGACCTCATCGGCCGCGGACGGAGAGCCGTACGCAGCCAGGTTCCAGATGAGCCACGGGACGTACACGAGGACACTGGCACCCGCCGCGAGACCCAACCAGCGGGCTCCGTCGTGCCACGTGTGCCTGCCGATCACGACGGCGGCGGCCACGCCGGAGGCGACGTACACGGGTACGGGTACCGCTGTGCTCTTGACGAGCAGCGCGGCACCGATGAGCACACCAGTCGCTACCGCCAGACGCGTCGTCAGTCCGTACCGGATCGCCCGCGCCGTGGGGATCATCGCCGCCGCAGCAGCTGGGACGAGTGCGTCGTTGGTGACCGTCGCCAGGTTGGTGTTGAAGCCGCTGACGAGGACGAGGAGCGTAGGCGCGAGCAACCACACCGACGGTCTGCGTGGGAAGAGTTCGCGTGCGAGCCCGTAGGCCACCAGGACGGCGAGGAGGCTGATCGCGACCGTTGCCCCACGGACCGCGAAGATCGCGGATCGGATACCGGCGAGGGACCCCAACCGCTGCGGCGCCAGCATCGACACGTAGTACAGCGGGGGCTGTCCGGCCTCGTACTGCTCTCGGGCTGCACCCCACCGCTCGTCATCAGCCTCACCGCGGAACGGCTGCGATCGCGTGCTCCCGACGGCCGTCGCCAACGCCACCTCGAGCACCTCATCCGGGACCAGATCCTCACCGATGACCGGGACGTCGCCTTCCCCGAGAGCGGCCATATAGCTGTAGTGCTGGGGCTCGTCGATGGGGCTCCAGACCTCGATCGTCGCCGCCCAGAAGAGCCCGCGGACCAGGCCGGCGAGCACGATCGCGACGAGGATCCAGCGGTGTCGGGGCGGGACGTCAAGGAGCCGTGGTGCGGAGGACGTGGGCACGCGCGGGTCCCTCAGGGTTGTGCTACCGCTTCGCTACTTGAGCACTCGGAGGCGTGAGCGTGCGCAGCGTAGTGGCGCCTCGTGTGTCACCATCGAGGCGTGGAGAACCCCGCTCTCGCCTTCCGTCCCGAGCCCGGCTCGATCCCCGACGCGCCGGGCTGCTACCAGTTCAAGGACCGACGCGGTCGCGTGGTCTACGTGGGCAAGGCGAAGTCGCTCCGCCAGCGGGTCTCGAGCTACTTCCAGGCGTGGCACAACATCGCACCCCGGACCCAGGCGATGCTCGAGGCTGCGCACTCGGTCGAGTGGATCGTGGTCGACAGCGACGTCGAATCGCTGCACCTCGAGTACAACCTGATCAAGCAGCACCGGCCGCGCTACAACGTTAAGTACCGCGACGACAAGAGCTACCCCTACCTGGTCCTCACCACCTCGGAAGAGGTCCCGCGGGCGCGCGTCATGCGCAACCCCCGGTCGAAGGACGATCGGCGCTTCGGCCCGTTCGCGCACGCCTACGCCATCCGCGACACCCTGGACCTGCTCCTGCGTGTCTTCCCCGTGCGGACGTGTTCGCAGGGCATCTACGACCGTTGCGCACGTACGGGACGGCCGTGCCTCTACTACCACATCGGTCGTTGCTCGGCTCCGTGCGTCGGGCACGTGTCGGTGGATGAGCACCGCACGCTCGTCGAGGCACTGGCCGACTTCCTCGACGGCAACAGCGCGCCCGTCCTCGATCGCCTCGAGAGCCAGATGCGCGAGGCGTCCTCCGAGCAGGAGTACGAGCGCGCGGCGATGCTGCGCGATCAGCTCTTCGCCGCCCGCCGAGCGCTCGAGAAGCAGCAGATGGCGCTCGACCGCCCCGAGGACCTCGATGCCATCGCGGTCCACCAGGACGAGCTCGAGGCCGCCGTTCAGGTCTTCTTCGTGCGCGGCGGACGCGTCGTCGGACGCAAGGGCTGGACCGTCGACAAGGTGGAACCCCTCCAGCTGGCGGAGCTGTTGACCTCGTTCCTCCTCCAGTTGTACGAGGAACGTGATGACGACGTCCCACCCCTCGTACTCGTGCCGACCGAACCCGAGGACGCGGAGGCGCTGTCGGACCTGCTCGCGGAACTGCGCGGCCGGAACGTGGCCTTCCGCGTGCCGCAACGAGGGCACAAGCGCGCCCTCCTGGACACGGTCGCCGAGAACGCGCGCGAGTCGTTCCAGCGCCACCGGCTGAAGCGTGCGTCGGACTTCAACACACGATCGCAGGCGCTCCGTGAGCTGCAAGCGGCTCTCGATCTCGACGAGGCGCCCTTGCGTATCGAGTGCTTCGACATCAGCCACCTCGGCGGTACCGAGGTCGTGGGCTCGATGGTGGTGTTCGAGGACGGGCTGCCGCGCAAGTCCGACTACCGGCGCTTCAAGCTCTCACTCGACCGCAACGACGACTTCGCAGCGATGCGTGAGGTGATCCGCCGACGCTTCCGCCGCTACATCGACGAGCAGTCCGCGCCGGTCGAGGGCCGCAGGTTCGCCTACCCGCCCAACCTGGTGATCGTCGACGGAGGAGCGGGGCAACTGGGGGCAGCACTCGAGGGGGTCGGGGATCTCGACCTCGACGGCGTCGAGTTCGCTGCTCTGGCGAAGCGCTTCGAGGAGTTGCACCGACCCGACCAGGCTCGCCCGGTGGCCCTCCCCCGCGGCAGCGAGGCGCTCTACCTCGTGCAGAGGATCCGCGACGAGGCTCACCGCTTCGCCATCACCTACCAGCGTCAGCGGCGTTCGCGCGCCGTGCGCGGCTCGGTCCTCGAGGACATCCCCGGAGTGGGACCGGCGCGACGCCAGGCGCTGCTCAAGCACTTCGGATCGGTCAAGGCGATCCGACAGGCGTCGCTGGACGACCTCGCAGCCGTGCCCGGGGTCTCGCTTACCATCGCGACCGCCGTCCGACAGCATCTGGAGTCTGCGGACGACGACCAGCCGGCGGTCGCGGGACCGGGAGGAACGTGAGCAGCCAGACCATCCCCGAGCCCGTCGACGACGTGGCGTCGCGCGTCGAGGTCCTCGTGGTCACCGGCATGTCGGGGGCGGGGCGAACCCACGCCGCGAAGGTGCTCGAGGACCTGGGGTACTTCGTGATCGACAACCTGCCCCCGATGCTCATCTCCCGTGTCACCGAGCTCGCACGGACGCCGGGGAGCAGCGTGGATCGCATCGTGCTGGTCACCGATGTGCGGGGCCGCGAGTTCTTCGACGCCCTCGAGGACGAGGTGAGCCGGCTGCGGGAGGCCGAGGACGTCGACCTCCGCCTCATCTTCCTCGAAGCGTCGGACGACGAGCTCGTCGCTCGGTTCGAGGCGTCGCGTCGGCGACATCCCATGGGTGCTGACGACGGCGTCCTCACGGGCATACGGCGCGAGCGCGAGCACCTCGAGGCGCTACGAGGCAGCGCGGACCTGGTCCTCGACACCTCGGATCTGACGGTCCACGATCTGCGCGACCGTCTCGTCGAGGTCTTCGGCACCGCGGCGCGAGCCGCACTGCAGATCTCGGTGGTGTCGTTCGGTTTCAAGTACGGCCTGCCGCGCGATGCCGACATCGTGCTCGACGTACGCTTCCTGCCCAACCCTCATTGGGTCGAGGACCTGCGTCCGTACAACGGGCTCGACGATCCCGTGCGCGACTACGTGCTCGGCCAGGACAGCACCGGTCCCTACCTCGAGCGTGTGGAGCAGCTCCTGGAGGTCAGCGTCCCGGGGTTCATCGAGGAGGGCAAGCGCTACCTGACGATCGCGGTCGGCTGTACGGGCGGCAAGCACCGGTCGGTCGTGGTCTCCGAGCGGATCGGGGCGCACCTACGCGCGTCGACCGATCTGCCGGTCACCGTCGATCACCGGGACCTGGGGCGCGAATGAGCTCGTTCGACACGGCCGTGCTCATCGACCGGGGGGTCGGTCCGGGCCCTGGTGACGGCAGCCGCGCGGTCGCCATCGGCGGTGGGCACGGTCTCAACCGCTGCCTCCGGGCACTGACGCACGTCGCCGACGACGTGACCGCGATCGTCACCTCGGCGGACGATGGTGGGTCGTCGGGACGGTTGCGTCGCGATCTCGGTGTCGTTCCGCCCGGCGATCTGCGCATGGCGTTGGCGGCCCTCAGCCCACGGGGCGATCTCATCGACTTGCTTCAGTACCGGTTCGGGTCGGGCGAGCTCGACGGACACAGCCTCGGCAACCTCATCATCGTGGCCGCCGCCGATCTGGCGGACGGCGACCTCGTCGAGGGACTCGAGCGGGTGGGGAGACTCCTGGGATGCCGCGGACACGTCGTCCCGTGCTCGCTCGAACCCCTCCACCTGGGCGCGCGCGTCGGAGGTAGGGACATCGAAGGCCAGGTCAGGGTCGCGCTGTCCGCCCGCGTCGAGAAGGTCTGGATCGCTCCCGCCGACGTCGCTGCCACACCACGCGCCCTCGAGGCCATCGAGAGGGCCGACGTGATCGTCCTCGGTCCGGGGTCGCTCTACACGAGCATCATCCCCAACCTCCTCGTTCCTGACCTTGCCATCGCCGTGGCCTCGAGCCGAGTTCCGGTGGTGCTCGTCGCCAACCTCCGAGAGCAACCGGGCGAGACCGAGGGCATGGCTCTCCACGAGCACGTCGAGGCGCTGCTCGAGCACGCCCCGAAGCTGACCGTGGACACGGTCATCGCCCACGTGGGAGCCTCGCCGGTGGGAGCGGGAGCTCCGCTCGAGGTTGACGACGAGGCGCTGCGCACCCACGGCGCACGCGTGGTGACCGCCGACCTCCTGGACGGCGCAGACGGACACGATCCGCTCAAGCTCGCCTCGATCCTCGCCAAGGTCCTGCGCGAGAGCTCGAAGCCGTCGCCGTGACGGAGAGCGTGGGCGAGGGGCGGAGAGCGGGCACCTCCTTCACCGATCGGGTGCGCCAGGAGCTGGCACGGATCGAGCCCGAGCGCGCGTGTGACCAGCTCGCCGAACTCGCCGCGTTGCTGCGCTTGGCGGGTGGCTTGCACCTTCGGGGCGGCGACGCCGGGAACAGCGTGGCGCTCGAGGTCGAGACGACGTCAGGCGCGGTCGCCCGCCGTGTCTACGCGCTGCTCCAGCGCTACGAGGTCGACACCGAGCTGCGGGTCCGGCAACCCGGCGGCGTCCGGCGCCGCTCGACCTACGTCGTGGCCGTCACCACGGGAGCGCGCGCGGTCGCGACGGCCACGGGCCTGCTCGACGGCGATGGCCGCCCCGGTCACGACGTGTCCGAGACCCTGCTGCGCGGCGAGTGTGACCGTCGCGCGTACGCACGCGGAGCCCTGTTGGCGGCAGCGAGCTTCAGCACTCCTGGGCGGGCCCCTCACCTCGAGATCGCGGTGAGGGACGCGGCGGTCGCGCAGCGCATCGCCGGCCTGCTGACCGACCTCACGGCGGGCAACGCGACGGTCAACCGGACACGGCGGGGTCACCGCGTCGTGCTGAAGTCGACGGAAGCGATCGCCCACCTGCTGGCCGCGACGGGGGCGGGGGACGCGTACCTGGCCTGGGAGGAGCACCGTCTGCGTCGTCAGTTGCGGGCTGAGGCCACGCGCCTCGCGAACGCCGACGCCGCGAACCTGCAGCGTGCGGTCGCTGCCGCGAGCACCCAGCTCCGAGATGTCGAGCGCGCGGTCGCCGTACTCGGATGGCAGGGGATGTCGGATGGACTGCGCCAGGTAGCGCTGGCGCGACTCGCGAACCCGTCGGCTTCGCTCTCCGAACTCGGCGAGCTGTGCGATCCACCGGTCGACAAGTCCTCGGTGCTGCGCAGGCTCCGGCGGCTCAGCGAGCTCGCGGACGAGGCGGGCAGCGGCGTGACCGAGGCCTGACCTGCCCGAGCGGAGGGGGTCGGTACATCCGACCTCACACGGGGAGACTACGGTACGAGGGAAGCACCTCCCCGAGCAGAGGAGCTCCCGCCATGGCCCTGCGCGTCGCGATCAACGGCTTCGGTCGCATCGGCCGCAACTTCTTCCGCGCGGCGAAGCGGCGCGGCCTCGACCTCGATCTCGTGGCCGTCAACGACCTGACGGACCCCGAGACGCTGGGGCTGCTGCTCAAGTACGACAGCGTTCACGGTCGCTACGACGGGACCGTCGAGGTGAGCGGTGACGGCCTGATCGTGGATGGCGACGAGTTCAAGGTGCTCGCCGAGCGGGATCCCGCCGAGCTGCCGTGGAAGCAGCTCGAGGTCGACGTCGTGGTGGAATCGACCGGCTTCTTCACCGACCGCGATGGCGCATCGAAGCACCTCGAGGCCGGTGCCAAGAAGGTGATCATCTCCGCGCCGGCCAAGGGTCCCGACACGACGTTGGTGCTCGGGGTGAACGAGGACACCTACGATCCTGCCGAGCACCACATCATCAGTAACGCCTCGTGCACCACGAACTCGGTCGTGCCGATGGCCAAGGTCCTGCACGAGGCCTTCGGGATCGACAAGGGCCTGATGACGACGGTCCACGCTTACACGGGCGACCAGAACCTCCAGGACGGACCGCACAAGGATCACCGCCGCGCGCGCGCCGCTGCGGTGTCGATCATCCCGACGACGACGGGTGCAGCCCGCGCTGCGTCGCTGGCGCTGCCCGATCTCGAGGGTCGACTCGACGGCCTCGCGCTGCGGGTGCCGGTCCCCGACGGCTCGATCACCGACCTCGTCTGCGTCCTCTCGCGGGAGACGACGATCGACGAGATCAACGACGCGTTCCGGCAGGCGGCCGAGGGTCCGTTGACCGGCATCATCGAGTACTCCACCGAGCCGCTGGTGTCCGCCGACATCGTGGGCAACCCGCACTCGTGCGTCTTCGACGCGCCGAGCACGATGGCCAACGGCAGCCTGGTCAAGGTGATGGGTTGGTACGACAACGAGTGGGGCTACTCCAACCGGCTGGCGGAGCTGGTCGAGTTCGTGGGCGAGCGGCTCTGACCGGGTGACCGTCCCCGCACTCGAGGGCGTGAGGCTCGTCGCGGACCTGGATGTCGACGGCGAGCGCGTCCTGCTGCGGGCCGACCTCAACGCTCCCTTGACCGACGGTGCGGTCGCGGACGACCTCCGGCTCACCGCAGCGTTGGACACGCTGCGACACCTGCTCGAGCGCGGTGCTCGGGTGGTGCTGTGCAGCCACCTGGGTCGGCCCGCCGGCGAGCCCGATCCCGCCCTGAGCTTGTCTCCCGTCGGTCGGCGCCTCGGCGAGCTTCTGGGGCAGCCGGTCCCGGTCGCGGCTGACGTCATCGGACCGGATGCGCGCGCCCGCGTCGACGCGCTCGGTGCCGGCGAGGTCGTGCTGCTCGAGAACCTCCGTTTCGAGCCGGGGGAGATGGCCAACGACGACGCCTTCGCCGACGCCCTCTCCGACCTCGTCGACCGGTACGTGGACGACGCCTTCGGGGCGTGCCACCGCGCCCACGCCTCGATCACCGGGGTCCCCGCGCGCGTCCCGGGGGCGGCCGGACTGCTGCTGCAGCGCGAGCTCGCGGTCCTCGGCCGACTCCTGCACGACCCGCCGCGCCCGTACGTCGCGGTGCTCGGTGGTGCCAAGGTCAGCGACAAGCTCGGCGTCCTGCGCAACCTGCTCACGAAGGTGGATGCCCTGGTCGTCGGCGGGGCGATGTGCTTCACGTTCCTGCGTGCGGAGGGTGCGGACGTGGGCGGCTCACGGGTGGAGGACGAGCAGGTCGAGACCGTGCGGGACCTGGTTGCCGACGCGCGCGCGGGGGGCGTGGAGGTGCACCTTCCGGCTGACGTCGTCGCGGCGACGGAGTTCGCCGCCGATGCGGATGCGGTCACCGTCCGGGTCGCGGACGGCATCCCCACCGATCGGATCGGCCTCGACATCGGCCCGGAGACCGCCAGTGGGTACCGCGAGGTGATCTCCGGTGCGGGGGCGGTGCTGTGGAACGGCCCGATGGGCGTGTTCGAGTGGGACCGCTTCGCAGCGGGGACGCGTGCGGTGGCCGAGGCCGTGGCTGGCTGCGCGGGCTTCACCGTCGTCGGTGGGGGTGACTCGGCTGCTGCGGTCCGGCGGTTGGGTCTCGACGGCGACGTCGGGCACGTGTCGACGGGCGGAGGCGCCGCGCTCGAGTTCCTCGAGGGCACCGACCTGCCGGGCGTGGCCGCGCTCCGCGCCCCCTGACCACCGTGTGTAGGCGTGCGTTCGGCGCATGCACTCGACGCGCACCGGGAGCGTCGTTGCAGTGGTGGGCGCGACCAACTACCGTCCTCCTATCGCTGTAGTACGTACAGCAGTCTCCAGGAGGAACACACCTGATGAAGCCTTCCCGCAGCTTCACTCGCGTCATCGCGGGTGCCGCCGCCGTGGCGCTCCTCGCCACGGCGTGTGGCGGCGATGACGACACCACCGACGAGCCCACCGATGGTGCGACCGCGGCACCCACCGACGGTGGCACCGCGACCGACGGAGAGGTGCCCACCGAGCTCTCCGGTGTGACGGTCGTGGACGACCGGACGCTCGAGGTCGCTCTGAAGTCGCCCGACCCCGCCTTCGTCCAGCAGCTGCAGTACCCCGGCTACTACGCGGTGCCGCAGGCGTTCTTCGACGACCCGGAGGGCTTCGACGAGCAGCCCATCGGCAACGGCCCGTTCATGCTCACCGAACCCTGGAACCACGACGTCGAGATCGTGACCGAGGCGTTCCCCGACTACCAGGGCTCCGACCCGCCCGACGCCCCGGGCATCATCTTCGCGATCTATCCCGACAGCGAGACGGCGTACACCGACCTGATCGCCGGCAACCTCGACGTCAGCGACGAGCTGCCAGCGCCGCAGGTCGCGGACGCGCAGGAGCGCTTCGGGGACCGCTTCGGCGAGTCGCCGGACACGTCCATCAACTACCTCGGTCTGCCCAGCTACGTCGATTGGCTCGCCGACAACCCGCAGATGCGTGCGGCGCTGTCGATGGCGATCGATCGCGCGGCCATCACCTCGACCGTCCTCGACGACACCCGTGATCCGGCCGCTGGGTTCATCGCGCCGGGTATCCCGGGCGCCCGCTCCGAGGACGCACCGTGTCCGAACTGGGCGTTCGACGCCGACGCTGCCGCGGCGGCGTTCGAGGAGGCCGGTGGCCTCGACGCCTTGCCCGAGACGCTCGAGATCTGGTTCAACACCGGGTCCGTCCACGAGCTGTGGACCGAGGCCGTCGCCAACCAGTGGAACCAGGTGCTCGGCATCCCGATCGAGCGCGTGGCGTTCCAGGGCCTGGAGTTCTCCGAGTACCTGCCGCTGTCGGACGAGCAGGGCTTCACCGGCCCGTTCCGTCTCGGCTGGGGCATGGACTACCCGCACCCCCAGAACTTCCTCGAGCCGCTGTTCCACAGCGCCAGCCACCCGCCGGCGGGGTCGAACACGACCTTCTACACCAACCCGGACTTCGACGCGAAGCTGGCTGAGGCGAACGAGACGGCGGCGTCCGAGGGTCTGGATGCGGCCATCCCGCTGTACCAGGAGGCCGAGGACATGCTGTGCAACGACATCACGGTGATCCCGATGTTCTACGGGCAGAACCAGTACGCGTGGAACGAGACGGTGGACAACGTGTTCGTCGATGCGTTCGGGGACATCAACTACACCGAGATCACGGCGGACGCGCCGTTCACGACGTTCATCGTCGAGCCTGAGCACCTGACGCCGATGCTGTCGAACGAGTCCGAGGGGATCGCGGTCCTCAAGGGTGTCTTCAAGGGCCTGGTCGACACCGACCCGCGCACGACGGAGACGTTCCTGCAGCACGCGGAGTCGATCGAGTCCGAGGACGGTGGCCAGACCTGGACCATCGTGCTCAAGGACGGCTGGACGTGGCACGACGGGACGGCGATCACCGCGCAGGACTACGCGAACGCGTGGAACTTCGCAGCGCTGGGTTCCAACGGTGCGCAGAACAACTCGTTCTTCTCGAACTGGCAGGGCTACGACGAGATGAACCCACCGTCGGCGACCGAGAGCCCGACGGGCTGACGGTGTACGACACCCAGGCTGACGTCGTCAGCCTGGGCTAGCCTCGGGGGCGGCCAGGGCGACCTGGCCGCCCCCGATCCACGTCCGCGGGCGCGCGCGAGGGAGCCGCGAGCGAAGGAGGAGCCCGGGTGGGCCGGTACATGATCCGCAGGCTCCTGCAGTTCATCCCGGTCTTCTTCGGCGCGACCCTCCTGATCTTCTTCCTCGTGTTCGCGATGCCGGGCGATCCCATCCGGGCGCTCGGCGGCGAGCGCTCGATGCCGGACTCCGTCCGGACCGCCCTGCGTGACGCGTACCACCTCGACGATCCCTTCTTCGTCCAGTACGGCAAGTACATGGGGGTCGTCCCCGACGACGAGACGGGGTTCTCGGGGATCGTCCAGGGCGACTTCGGGACCGACTTCCGGCGCCGTCCCGTCTGGGACATCATGAAGCAGCGCATCCCCAACACCATCCGGCTGGCGATCGGTGCGTTCATCTTCGAGGCCGTCCTCGGGCTCATCGCCGGGATCATGGCCGGCATCCGGAAGAACAGCTTCGTCGACAACCTCGTCCTCGTCTCGACGATCGTGGTGATCTCGATACCGATCTTCGTACTGGGCTTCATCGCCCAGCTGCTCGTCGGCGTCCAGTTCGACCTCCTTCCTGTCGCGGGGACCCGTCAGGGCTGGCAGAGCTTCGTGCTGCCCTCGATCGTCCTCGGGTCGGTCTCACTCGCCTACATCGCCCGGCTGACGCGGACGAGCCTGGTCGAGAACCTCCGCGCCGACTACGTCCGCACCGCGACCTCGAAGGGCCTCACGCGAGGCCGCGTGGTCGGCATCCACGCACTGCGCAACTCGCTCATCCCGGTCGTGACGTTCCTGGGCGTCGATCTGGGCAACCTCATGGGCGGGGCGATCATCACCGAGACCATCTTCAACATCCCTGGCGTGGGACGCGAGGTGTTCCAGGCGACGCTGCGACAGGAGGGCAGCGTCGTGGTCGGGATCGTGACCTTCCTGGTGATCGTGTACGTCGTCTCGAACCTGCTCGTGGACGTGCTCTACGCCGTCCTCGATCCTCGGATCCGGTATGACTGATCAGACCGACGAGCCGACGGGCGGTCCGACGCAGCAGGTGGACGACGCCCGCCCGGGCATGCCCGACGCCCCGACGCTGCCGTCCGAGGAGGTCGCGCGCGAGGCGGATCCCGCAGCCCCACCCGAGGGTGAGGTCCAGCGCGAGGGCAGCCTGTGGGGGGACGCGTGGCGCGATCTGAAGCGCAACCCCCTGTTCATCGTGTCTGCCGTGATCATGGTGATCTTCCTGCTCATGGCCTACTTCCCGACCCTGTTCACGTGGTTCTACCCCGGTGACACCAACCCGCGGAACTGCCTGCTCTCGCGCTCGCTCCAGCGCCCCGATGCGACCCACTGGTTCGGCTTCGACCTCCAGGGCTGCGATTACTACGCCCGCACCGTCTACGGAGCGAAGGTGTCCATGAGCATCGGTCTGCTGGTCACGGGGTTCGCGCTCCTGATCGCGGTCACGCTCGGCTCGATCGCGGGCTACTTCGGCGGCCTCGTCGACACTCTCATCGCGCGGATGACCGACATCTGGTTCGCGATCCCGGTGATCCTCGGTGGCATCGTGATCCTGTCGACCCTGCGGGACCGCACCATCCTCGGTATCAACCTGGGGCAGCGCGGCCTGATGCAGGTGAGCCTGGTGCTGGTCCTGCTGGGGTGGCCGACGATGCTGCGGCTGATGCGCTCGCAGGTGATCCAGACCAAGGAGGCCGACTACGTCGAGGCGGCGCGCGCCCTCGGAGCTCGCGATCTGCGCATCATCATCCGTCACATCCTGCCCAACGCCATCAGCCCGGTGATCGTGTACGCGACCATCACGATCGGCATCATCATCACCGCCGAGGCGGCGCTGTCCTTCCTGGGCGTGGGTCTGCAGCTGCCCGAGATCTCCTGGGGCCTGATGATCAACGGTGCCCAGAACCGCATCCTGCAGACCCCCCATCTGCTGTTCTTCCCGGCACTCTTCCTCAGTCTCACGGTGTTCAGCTTCATCCTGATGGGTGACGCGCTCCGTGACGCTCTCGACCCGAAGCTGCGCTGATGACGACACCGGTGGCCTCCCCCGCCCTGCTCGGTGGTCGTCCCGTCGATCCGGGCGCCCCGCTGCTCGAGGTCACCGACCTGCACGTCGAGTTCCGCCTGCAGGACGGCGTGGTCAACGCGGTGAACGGTCTGAGCTACCGGCTCGAGGCCGGCAGGACCCTCGCCATCCTGGGCGAGTCCGGATCCGGCAAGAGCGTGAGCGCGCAGGCGGTCATGGGCATCATCGACACCCCTCCCGGGCACGTCACCGGGGGGTCGGTGCGCTTCCGCGGCGTCGACCTGTTCGACCTACCCGAGTCGGAGCGTCGCGCGGTCCGCGGCAACCGCATCGCGATCATCTTCCAGGATGCGCTGTCGGCGCTGAACCCCGTCTTCACCGTGGGGTGGCAGATCGGCGAGCTGTTCCGACGCCACCGTGACCTGTCGAAGTCGCAAGCGCGCGAGAAGGCGATCGAGCTGATGGATCGCGTGCACATCCCGTCGGCACGCGAACGGGTTGACTCCTACCCCCACGAGTTCTCGGGTGGGATGCGCCAGCGGGTGATGATCGCGATGGGGCTGGCGCTCGATCCCGACGTGCTCATCGCGGACGAGCCCACGACCGCACTCGACGTCACGGTCCAGGCCCAGATCATGGAACTGCTCGCGGAGCTGCAACAGGACACGGGCATGGGCCTGATCCTGATCACCCACGACCTGGGGGTGGTCGCGGAGGTCGCCGACGAGGTGGTGGTGATGTACGCCGGCCGACACGTGGAGACCGGCGAGATCCACGCGGTCTACGGCAAGCCCGCCCACCCGTACACGCTCGGCCTCATGAACTCCATCCCGCGGACGGATCGCAAGGGCTACGCGCTCGAGCCGATCGAGGGATCACCTCCCGACCTGATGCACATCCCGCGCGGCTGCCCCTTCCACCCGCGCTGCCCGTTCGTGCGCCAGCACTGCATCGACGAGGAGCCACCCCTGTACGAGGTGGCCGGCACCGAGCGCCGCAGCGCTTGCCACTACTGGCAGGAGGTCATCGGTGTCTGATCTGGGGACCAGCACGTGGACCGAGGCTCAGCCGCTCCTGCAGGTCGTCGACCTGGTCAAGTACTTCCCGATCCGGAAGGGGATCCTGCTGAAGCGTCAGGTCGGCGAGGTCAAGGCCGTCGACGGGGTGTCGTTCGACCTGTTCAAAGGCGAGACGCTCGGGCTGGTGGGCGAGTCGGGGTGTGGCAAGTCCACGGTGGCGCGGACGCTGCTGCGGCTGCACGAACCGACCTCGGGCTCGGCCTTCTACCGCGGGAGCGACGTGTTCACGCTCGATGCGGGGGCACTCCGGGCGCTCCGTCGTGAGATCCAGATCATCTTCCAGGATCCCTACTCGTCGTTGAACCCCCGCATGACCGTCGGCGACATCATCTCGGAGGCGTGGCGGATCCACCGCGGGGTGGTCCCGAAGAGCGAGTGGCGCAAGCGCACCCACGAGCTCCTCGAGCGCGTCGGTCTCAACCCCGACCACATCAACCGCTACCCGCACCAGTTCTCGGGCGGCCAGCGTCAACGCATCGGGGTCGCTCGGGCCCTGGCGCTCGAACCCTCCGTGATCATCTGCGACGAGCCCGTCTCGGCCCTCGACGTGTCGGTGCAGGCGCAGGTCGTGAACCTGCTCGAGGAGATCCAGGCCGATTTCGGGCTGTCCTTCATCTTCATCGCCCACGACCTGTCGGTGGTGCGGCACATCTCGGACCGGGTGGCGGTGATGTACCTCGGCAAGCTCGTCGAGGTTGGGACCGAGGCGGAGATCTACGAGGGTCCCACCATGCCCTACACCCAGGCGCTGCTGTCGGCGGTCCCGATCCCCGACCCGTCTATCGAGGAACGCAAGGATCGCATCATCCTCGAGGGGGACCTGCCCAGTCCCGCCGACCCTCCCTCCGGCTGCAACTTCCGGACCCGCTGCTGGAAGGCGGACGACCTCTGCGCACGCGAGGAGCCCGAACTCATCGACCGCTTCAACCACGGACACCCCAGTGCCTGCCACTACGCGGAGGTCCGCAAGGTCGTCCCGGTCGACTGACGTCGCGGTCGTGGCGCTAGGGTGCGGTGTCGGGCCACGAGGGGAGCGACGTGGGGTCACACGCGCGCGATCTGTCGCGTCGGGCGTTCATCCGGCGGGTCAGCGGCACCTTCGCGGCTGCCGGTGTCGTCGCCACCGCCCCGGACCTGCTGCGTTGGGGTGCGCGGTCCGATGCCGCGGCTCAGACGCCCGACATCGTGCTCGACACGTTCCGGGGGTTCGCCGCGATGGTGTTCCCCGGCGACGATGACTACTCCGTCGCGCAGCAGGAGGCCACCGACGGGCCAGGCGCTGTCGCCGCCGGTGCCGCCGAGGCGATCATCGCGGGCCTCGACTTCTTCGTTCCCGCCCCGGATCAGCCGGTCCCCAACGACGAGACCCTGGCGCTGTCCCAGCTTGCCGCAGGAGGGATGAACTCCGTGGCGCTGACGGTCAACCCCGCCGCGGCCGGTGGCGCCTTCCCGTCGCCGTTCGCCCGCCTGAGTTTCGACGAGAAGATCGAGACCTGGCGCGTCCTCGAGGAGGACACCCGCCAGGCCACCGTGACCGATGACCTCGCTTCCGTGCAGCTCCTGTACGGCCTGCTGCCGGGGTTCGTGCAGTTCTTCGCCTTCACGGAGCTGAGCGCCTGGGACCCGCAGGCGCGGGCCCTGACGGGACGGCCGGTCGGGTGGGAGCACGCCGGGTACCAGCCGGGGCGCACCGTTCCGGTCGAGGGCTGGGACGAGTTCAAGGGTTACTGGGCCGATCGCCGCGCTGCCGATCCGACGTGACCTGACCTGAGCACCGTGCTCAAGTAGGCCGGAGGCCGATAGCACACCAAGGAGGAGGAGGAGGAGGAGACGATGTGGCTCGCGATGTGATCGTCATCGGCTGCGGCGGCGGGGGACCGGTCGTCGCCAAGGAGCTGGCCGCCCGGGGTCTCGACGTGCTCGTCCTCGAAGCGGGTCCGAGGCACGCCGATCCCGAGGACGAGTGGACGCACTTCGAGAACGACGCCAACAACATCCTCACCGGGTTCTTCCGGTGGGGACCCACCGACCGCAGCAAGCCCGCTTGGTTCCGCGAGACCCCCCAGAACTCGGTCGTGTGGCAGCTGTCGGGCGTCGGCGGCACGACCCAGCACTACTACGGCAACTCGCCCCGAGCGATGCCCGGCGCTTTCGTGGGCTACAGCGGCGCCGATGCCGCCGCCTACGACACCGCCCATCCGTTCCCCTTCACGTACGAGGAACTGGTGCCGTACTACGAGTGGGTCGAAGCAACGCTGCCGGTCCAGACCGCGGCGATGGGTACCAAGGAGGAGCTGTTCCTGACCGGTGCCGAGGCGATGGGCCTGCCCTACAACGCCTCGAAGAACGTGACCCGCGACAGCTTCCGGCCCCAGGAGAACGCGATCCTGCAGCCCGGCGGCAACGCGGGGCTCAGCACCGACGCGGGGGCGCTGGAGTACCCGGAGGCGACCGGTTGCACCTTCTGCGGCTACTGCTTCCAGGGCTGCTACCAGCCGATCAAGGCGCCCCGCAACCTCAAGGCGAAGCGCTCCACCGACAACAGCTACGTCCCGATGATGCTCACGGCTGACTGCTGGGCCCCGGAGGGACAGGCAGCGGAGCTGATCACGGACGCCTTCGTGACCCAGATAGCGACGGTCGACGAGGGCGGGGCGACGGTCGCCCGTGCGGTCACCTGGCGGGTGGGCGCGACCGGCGAGACCCAGACCGAGGAGGCCACGGTCATCGTCATGGCCGGCGGCTGCACCGAGAACCCCCGGCTGTGGCTCAACTCGGAGCTACCCAACCCCAACGACTGGGTGGGACGGGGCTACACCGACCACTACTTCGACTGGGTCATCGGGGAGTTCGACACCTACACGGGCTCGTCGAAGGGCGTCGGCTCGTCCGCCCGCGCCGACTTCCCCGGGCTCGGCGGACTCGAGAACGTGGGGCTCCCGCCCGCCCTCCAGGGGTTCAGCAACGGTTTCTCGGATGGCGGCTTCGCCGGCTACTACACCAACGGCTACACACCGCCGTCCGACGCTGACACGTTCGGGCGGCTCGCCGGCGTCCCGTTCGCGGAACTCACCTCGAGGATCGACCAGCTCCTGAACGTGCTGGTCATCACCGACGACGACGTGGAGGCGCAGAACCGGGTGACGTTGTCGAGCAGCTACGGTCCGGACGAGCACGGCCCCGTCCCCAAGGTGACGTTCCGACACCGCGAGCGTTCCCAGCGGACGCGCCAGAACCGCGCGACGCTGACCCAGAAGGCGGTCGATCTGCTCCGGGCGGCCGGGGCGGAACGGGTCCACCACATCAACTGGCCGCCGCTCATCCTGCACGTGCAGTCCACGATGCGGATGGGGCTGGACGAGGCGGATTCGGTGTTGACGCCCGATGGCGAGGCGCGCTTCGTGAAGCGGCTGTTCATCGCGGACAACTCCGCCCTCGCGAACGGCATCGGCGGACCGAACCCCACCATGACGATGCAGGCCGTCGCGACGCGCACGGCGGAGCGCATCTTCCGGATGTACTTCGACGGCGACGCCTGGGTCGGCAACGAGGCACCCGTCGCGAGCATCGACGACCACGTCACGCAGGCCGTCCTCGAGGGCCGTTGCGACGACCTCGAACCGTCCTCGCCGTCGCCTCCTCCCGTCGATCGTGCTCCGGCGCCGCTGCCGACGACGGGGAGCGGGTCCCTGCCACTTCTCGCCGGAGCCGCAGCACTTGCGGCACGCGAGGTCATCCGGCTCCGGACGCGGAACGAGCGCGACTGACCGGGCCCCGGACCGGGGCACTCGTGGTGAGCACTAGGCTCGGGGGTCCGCGCACCAGGAGGCACCTGTGGCCGATCGGCGGCCGATCATCGCCGGCAACTGGAAGATGCACAAGGACCACCTCGAGGCGATCCAACTGGTCCAGAAGCTGGCGTACCACCTCGACGAACGCGATTACGAGGGGCAGGACGTCGTGGTGTGCCCTCCGTTCCCGGCGCTGAGGTCGGTGCAGACCTTGATCGACTCCGACCACCTGCCGCTCTCGGTCGGGGCGCAGAACTGCCACTGGGAGGACGAGGGCGCCTACACGGGCGAGGTCTCCGCCGGGATGCTCGCCAGGCTCGACGTCGATCTCGTCATCTGTGGGCACTCCGAACGTCGGGCGTTGTTCGGCGAGACCGACGCGGTGGTCAACCGCAAGGTGAACGCCGTCCTGGGTCACGGGCTGGTGCCGATCCTGTGCGTTGGGGAGCGCCTCGAGCAGCGTCAGGCAGGTCAGGCCGCGGCCGTCGTCGTCGGACAACTCGAGGGCTCGCTGCACGGAGTCGAGATCGCCGCCCCGGAGGCGCTGGTCGTCGCGTACGAGCCGGTGTGGGCCATCGGGACGGGAGAGACCGCGACACCCGATGATGCCCAGGAGATGTGCGCGACGATCCGGACCTGGCTCGCCCAGCGCTACAGCGACGGTCTCGCGGCCGGGATCCGCGTGCAGTACGGGGGCAGCGTCAAGCCCGGCAACGTCCGCGAACTGATGGCGCAGCCCGACGTCGACGGGGCGTTGGTGGGGGGCGCCAGCCTCGATGCCGACGACTTCGCGCTGATCGTGGGACACCGGCGCTGAGGTCCTTCGAGGGCCAGGGGCGGCGCCCCGAGCTATAGTGGGGTGCCGTACGACGCGAGGTTCCCCCCGTGGCCAGACGGAACGATCCCCTCGAATCCCTGCTCGGCCCGCTCGAGACCGAGGTGATGGATGTCGTGTGGCGGCTCGGCGATGCCACCGTCCGCGACGTCCACGACGAGCTCGCGCGCAGCCGTGACATCGCCTACACGACCGTCATGACGACCATGACCCGGCTCGCAGCGAAGGGTTTCCTCCGACGCGACACCAGCGGCTTGGCACACCGGTACGGCCCGGCCGTGACCCGCGAGAGCTACGCACGCTCGACCGTGGCTCGGGTCTTCGGCTGGCTGGTTGACCGCTACCCCGAGCCCGCTGCCGCCTACCTCGCGGATGTCGTGGACGGCTTGGACGAGGTCACGATGGAGGAGCTCCGCTCCGCCGTCGAGCGTCGCCGCGAAGAGGAGCGCTGACCCCTGTTCAGCACCGACGTGCTGCTCAGCATCCCCACCGAATCGCTGGCCATCCGTGCCGTGATCGCGTCGGTGGTCGGTCTGCTGCTGGCCCGGTGCCTGCTGGCGGCGGGCCTGCGGATGCCGCGGACACGGACCATCGCCGTCCTGGTGCCGACCGCGGCACTGGTGACGATCGCCGTGATGTCGTGGGGCGAGGCGGCGCTGCCGTCGCTGATGCTCCCCGTCGAGGCGGTCAACGGCCTACCTATCCCCGTGGGGGACGGCTACCTGCGCGTCGGGCCATCAGGCTGGCCACTGCTCCTGGCGGCGTGGAGCATCGTCGCGACCATCGGCCTCGTGCGCCGCGCGTGGCGCATCGGCCGGACCCGACGGATCGCCGGTGAGGCGTTCGCCATCGCCACGACACCAGACGCTCGGGTCAAGAACACCGTCCGGCGTCTCGCTGCGGCGATGCGTGTACCGGTTCCGCCGGTGGCGGTGACCGAGGAGTGCGACGGCGGAGCTCGCGTCGTCGGTCTGCGACGCCCCCTGCTGTTGGTGGACCGGCGGTTGGTCGAGGGGCTCGATGACGAGGAACTCGAGGGGCTGCTGGCACACGAGCTGGCCCACGTGCGCCGGCGCGACAACCTCGTGTCAGTCCTGGTGGGTGCGGCCCGCGACCTGGCCTTCTTCGTCCCGGGCGGGCGCTGGGTGCTGCGACGCCTCCACGCCGAGCGTGAGCTCGCGGCGGATCAACTCGCCGTCGAGTTGACGGGTCGGCCAGGTGCGCTTGCCAGCGGGTTGCTCAAGGTGGTCGACCGGGGCGCGCCCGCTCCCGCGTGCGCGTCGTTCGCGCCGACCTCCCAGGTGACCACGGTCGAGCTCCGTGTGCGGCGGCTGATCGAACGCGAGGCCCCGGTGGGATGGGCGCGACGTTTGGCCGAGAACACGGCCGTCCTCGCCGCGCTGGGAGGCGCGGTGGTCGCCGCGATCGGCATCCCGGCCTCCATCGCTGGGAGCGCACCGGAGGGGCGCGACGCCCTAGCCGTCCTCTACACCCACGCGCGTCACGAGCCCGAGGTCGCTGCGGCGCCCGAGGCGACGGCCTTCCAGGTCTACCGTTCCAACGGTTTCCCCATGACTGAGCGCGGCGTCGGCAGAGACCGCTCGACACCCGATGACGGGCGGGACGTCAACCCCGCCGTGCTGCGAGCCGACGCCGCGTCGCGGGTCGGCTACTCCCCGTACCGCGAGCGCGGCTTGGGACTGCGGCCCCGCGCGCGCGTCGCGATGGAGTCCGACCTCGCAGGGCGCTGGCGTGCCACCCCGGTCGTACCGGCGCAGGACGGCGGGTTCGGCGTCTACTGGCTGTCACGGCTACCGCAGCCGGACTGACGCACGACCCACGCTGGTACCCTCTGCGTTCCATCTCCGACCAGTTCTGGGAGAAGCCGCGTGATCACCATCGCCGTCGTGGTCCTGCACCTCATATTCTCGAGTCTGCTAGTCCTCTTCATCCTGATGCACCGTGGCGCAGGCGGCGGCCTGAGCGACCTGTTCGGCGGCGGGATGGGGGGCGCGCAGGGCTCCGCGGTGGTCGAGCGCAACCTCGACCGGCTGACGGTCGCGTCAGGCACCGGCTTCCTGCTGACCAACCTGATCCTGGTCGCCCGGATCTGATCACGCGGCGTCACGACGACGGACGCTGGGGTGGTCGTTCCCTGTCCTCTGCGCTCCACGTACCCATCCTCGCGCTCCTCGCCGCGGTCCTGGGTGCCGCGTGCACGGTCGCACCTGCGGAGCCGGTCGGGGAGCCCACGGCGACCGGCACACGACCGGCCCCGATCGCGTCCCCGTCCGCCGAGAGCGGTCCGCGTGCGGGCGGCTCCCTCAAGTACCAACTCGTCGCCGAACCGGAGTTCATCGATCCCGGCTCGGTCCTCGAGAGCGAGGGACGGGCGGTCGTTGACGCCCTGTTCGACTCGTTGTTCCGGGCCAACGACGAGCTCGAGATCGTCCCTGCCGCGGCAGCGGACTGGACGGTCAACCGCGAGGGCACGCTCTACCGGTTCGTGATCCGTCGCAACGAACGTTTCCACGACGGTTCCCCGGTCGTCGCCGATGACTTCGTCCGGGCGTGGAACCGGATCGTGAACGGCACACCGGGGGAGCTCTCGCCCAACGCTCACCTCCTGCGCGAGGTTTTCGGCTACGAGGACTCGCGGTCGACCTCAACGCCCCTGACCGGGGTGCGTGCGGTCGATCGCCGGACGCTGGAGGTCGAGCTGAGCGCACCCAACTTCTCGCTCCCGGAGGTGCTGACCCACCCGAGCCTCGCGCCGGTCCCGGCCGACGTCGAGGACGGGCGGTTCCGAGCATCGCCGATCGGGAACGGTCCGTTCAAGATGGCGCAGCCGTGGGAGCACGGCCGGTTCATCCGCGTCGTGCGTAACGACGACTACGCCGGCTCGCGCCCGTGGCTCGACGAGGTCGTGTTCCAGATCTACGGCGACGAAGCCGACTCGGATGCCTACCGCGACTTCGAGGAGGGCCAGCTCCACTACGCGGTCGTCCCCCCGGACGAGCTCGAGCAAGCACGAGCCCTGCACGGCCGCTCACCGGACGGCTACAGCGGGCCGGGAGTCATCGACGGCGAGAACCTGATCCTGTACTACCTGGGGTTCAACGTCCAAGCGCCACCGTTCGACGACCCGGACGTGCGGCGTGCCCTGTCGATGGCGATCGACCGCACCACCATCGCGGAGGAGCTGCTCGACGGGACCCGCGTGCCCGCCGACCGTCTGGTGCCATCCGGCATCCCGGGCAGCACCCCGGACACGTGTCCGTACTGCGTGCACGATCCCGAGGCCGCGCGTGCGCTGCTCGAGGGACGCGAGCTCGAGCCCATCGCGCTCGCGTTCAACGCGCACCCCGCACAGGAGGCGATCGCGCGGGCCGTCCGTCAGGACATCGAGGAGAGCCTCGGGATCAAGGTGAACCTGTCACCGCGCGAGTTCGACGAGTACCTGCCGCAGCTTCGCGCGGGCGAGGTCGCTTTCTTCCGCCTCGGCTGGGAGGCCGAGTACCCCAGTGCGGACAACTACCTGGAGCCGCTGTTCGGATCGGCGAACGTGGGCGACACCAACGTCGTGCGGCTGGCGGATCCCGACATCGATCAGCTCATCGCCCAGGCCCGCGGCACGGCCGACGAGCAGCGCCGGCGGGAGTTGTACCTCGAGACGGAGCGGCGGGTTCTGGGACTCGCCCCGCTGGCACCGGTGATGTTCTACCGCCACAACCGCATCGTCGATGACGTCGTGCGGGACCTTCGCGTCCGCGCCGACGGGAGCGTCGATCTCACGCGCGTGTGGCTCGCAGACGGGGCGTAGCGGGTGACGGTCGGGGGGGCGGCTGGTTCTCGGTTCGCGGTCGCGGTGCTCGCTGTCCTCGCCCTCGGCGTCGCGTGTGCTCCCGCGCCACGGGAGCTCGACCCTGCCTTGCCCACGCCGAGCGCCGCACCCGACGCCACCCACGATCCCGCAGGCTCGGTTTCCGTGGCCTACCCCGAGGAGCCGGCGGCGTGGTACCCGGCGTTCTTCGACGATCCTGCCGCGGTGGATCTCGCCGTGCTCTGGGGAGTGCCGTTGTTCCACCTCGACGAGCACGGTCAGCTGCGCCCCGCCCTGGCACGGTCCTGGACGGAGGCCGACGATGCCGAGGG